>CALFFB010000240.1 GCA_937958075.1 uncultured Geobacteraceae bacterium
TAGCGCGGCACCATAGCAGAAAGGTTTGGCAGAAACAATAGAGATCCACAAAATGCTGCGCGGATCATCGAGTTGGGCAACACGGCCATGAAGAAAAGCAAGGATTCGTCGCGCGATTTGCGGGTCGATCTTGCCTAGTTCGCGATCTGCTGCCATGTCAAGTTCAACCTTCCAAGCCATACTTCCTCATCACTTCTTCAAGCGGAACAGTTTGGGTTTTCCCTGCGCGAATGTCGATCAACCGCTGTTCAGCAAGGTATAAATCTTCGAGGTCATCCAAGTACTCAAGGATGGCTTCACGGGCATAATATGTTTTGGTGCGTCCGGTGGCTTTCGCCAGAGCTGCAAGGCGATTTTCCACCTCAACAGGTAGTCGGATAGCAAGCATATTTTCCTCCCTCATCTCGCAATGATATACAAGTATATCACGGGCAAATAAATTTCATATATCCACGCCCCCGCACGGGGGGCGACCGACTTGCCGCAGGATGGCTTGCACAAACAGATCGTTTCAATCCACGTCCGCCAGCCAGGAAACACCCCCACGGGCGTGGGGAAGACAACACCATCACCGAGCCGTCAGAGTATTGGTAGGAAACACCCCCACGGGCGTGGGGAAGACTCCCCGAGGGCAAAGATGAACCCTTCGAGATTAGAAACACCCCCACGGGCGTGGGGAAGACCTTCCGCCTTTGGTGAGGATCCGGGCGGTGATGGAAACACCCCCACGGGCGTGGGGAAGACGCCAGGGCATCGACGGTGACATCCTCCCGCTCGGAAACACCCCCACGGGCGTGGGGAAGACGTTTTTTAGATGGAAGTGATTTTCTATAACGTGGAAACACCCCCACGGGCGTGGGGAAGACGTTCTGCCTTAGCTGTCTCGGCGACGCCAGCCGGAAACACCCCCACGGGCGTGGGGAAGACGCACCCGCTACACCAACACCACCAGTGGAGAAGGAAACACCCCCACGGGCGTGGGGAAGACGTGGCACAGATCACCTCAATGCTGCGGTTATCGGAAACACCCCCACGGGCGTGGGGAAGACAAAAACCACAATAACCGAAAGGAAAACAAAGGGGAAACACCCCCACGGGCGTGGGGAAGACTAGGCGGTTGTGATCAGGCGGGGGCTTTTCATGGAAACACCCCCACGGGCGTGGGGAAGACTCCCGGCGCGGATCTCTGACAAGTCGGCATAGGGAAACACCCCCACGGGCGTGGGGAAGACGGCGGTGGTGCGTCCGTCGAGGTGGCGGGGGAAGAAACACCCCCACGGGCGTGGGGAAGACGCCTCCCCTATGCGGTCCGCCCTGAATGTCCTGGAAACACCCCCACGGGCGTGGGGAAGACTGGGTACCATCGGCAGCGATGGCAGATCGCTAGAGAAACACCCCCACGGGCGTGGGGAAGACTATCGTTCCACGAAACTGTGTGCCGGAAGGGCAGAAACACCCCCACGGGCGTGGGGAAGACTTGCTGATAAAGCCCTCAAGTTTTTTAATCTGAGAAACACCCCCACGGGCGTGGGGAAGACTGGACCGGCATTTTATCAACCCATGCCGGAACGGAAACACCCCCACGGGCGTGGGGAAGACGGGGGTTATTATATGGCGTATTGGTTCGGATTAGAAACACCCCCACGGGCGTGGGGAAGACATAAATCATGCTGGTATGCTAGCCGCCCCATTAGAAACACCCCCACGGGCGTGGGGAAGACATATCATCAGCAGACCGGCAATCCTTAACGACGGAAACACCCCCACGGGCGTGGGGAAGACTTGAGCGATCAACCGTCTCCCATTGTTATATTGGAAACACCCCCACGGGCGTGGGGAAGACACACCTTAAACTTTTCCCCGTACATAGAGGTGAGAAACACCCCCACGGGCGTGGGGAAGACAATAATACACTAGCGGCCCATATTGATTAGCTAGAAACACCCCCACGGGCGTGGGGAAGACTTACATCCTCGATACGCTAACCGAGGAATATAAGAAACACCCCCACGGGCGTGGGGAAGACCGTGACCACTTATCTATCAGTGACTCGCCTTTAGAAACACCCCCACGGGCGTGGGGAAGACGTTGTTCCGGCTTGGCTGTTTCGGTTTTAGTTGGAAACACCCCCACGGGCGTGGGGAAGACTGGCAAAAAATAAAGGTCACAAAGAGACTACAGGAAACACCCCCACGGGCGTGGGGAAGACTGTACCTGCGCTGATTCGATAGCTTTATGAGTGGAAACACCCCCACGGGCGTGGGGAAGACTAAAAGTAACGTACGCGACCTGATACACCCCTAGAAACACCCCCACGGGCGTGGGGAAGACCATTTTCCAACGTAACGCCGACAGACGAGCAGAGAAACACCCCCACGGGCGTGGGGAAGACAATACCTCCGTCCCCATCTGCCCTTGCCACATAGAAACACCCCCACGGGCGTGGGGAAGACTGATGAGTTGGTGCTCTTCTGGGGTCAGGTCGGGAAACACCCCCACGGGCGTGGGGAAGACTCGGCCCTTAAATCAGCCGATAAGGTGGATACGGAAACACCCCCACGGGCGTGGGGAAGACAACCGCTTTTGAATCCGTCCACACCGCCGCAAAGAAACACCCCCACGGGCGTGGGGAAGACCGTTTTATTTATCTTTTAACAAAGGGGTTTTTAGAAACACCCCCACGGGCGTGGGGAAGACAGTCGTCGCGGGACAAGCGAGACAGCTCAATCGGAAACACCCCCACGGGCGTGGGGAAGACGGTCGGCAGCGGCAGACTCCCCCCTCCACTCCGGAAACACCCCCACGGGCGTGGGGAAGACCCGGCGAGCCCATCAGCTGCCAGTGGCCTGCGGGAAACACCCCCACGGGCGTGGGGAAGACTTTTCCAGCCTAGCCGCCTCAGTTCTATGCGGAGAAACACCCCCACGGGCGTGGGGAAGACCTCGACGACACCTCCAAATACCAGTCAGCTGAGGAAACACCCCCACGGGCGTGGGGAAGACTCATATTATCCTGTTGCTTGATGAGGCGCACGAGAAACACCCCCACGGGCGTGGGGAAGACGGACGCTATACGGACCAAAATCAAAACAATCTAGAAACACCCCCACGGGCGTGGGGAAGACTTATCAAATGCATAGACCTAATTCACAATAAAAGAAACACCCCCACGGGCGTGGGGAAGACCGCTGTCATGAAACTATCAAGTTTTTTGCTTAAGAAACACCCCCACGGGCGTGGGGAAGACTTAAACAAAGGGCCGCTAGTATATCAGCATGGAGAAACACCCCCACGGGCGTGGGGAAGACCGGAAAAAAAGCCCACAATGACGGCAGAAGGGAGAAACACCCCCACGGGCGTGGGGAAGACGGGCCGCTAGTATATCTTTTTAATCCAATGGAAGAAACACCCCCACGGGCGTGGGGAAGACTGATCAAATGCATAGACCAGCTTTATAATCGGGGAAACACCCCCACGGGCGTGGGGAAGACCACCCTTAACTTTTTCCCACTATATCAAAGAGGGAAACACCCCCACGGGCGTGGGGAAGACATAGCCGATTCAAGCTCGGCTGTTAATCCACCAGAAACACCCCCACGGGCGTGGGGAAGACGAATGGTTAAGTATAACAATCGATGGTATCGAGGAAACACCCCCACGGGCGTGGGGAAGACATCTTTTTAATCCATGCGATTTAATCCATGCGAGAAACACCCCCACGGGCGTGGGGAAGACTTGTTTATTGTCCGCCTTGTTATAGTTTATTTAGAAACACCCCCACGGGCGTGGGGAAGACCAGGGAGTGTTAGCTTGCGTGACCATTTATTTAGAAACACCCCCACGGGCGTGGGGAAGACAGTTTTCCCTGATCCTTTACCGCTTGAAAGATGGAAACACCCCCACGGGCGTGGGGAAGACCCTCTGATACGCATAATAATCTCCTTTCTATTGGAAACACCCCCACGGGCGTGGGGAAGACTCTCGCCTTTATCCTGTTGTTCTGTTTTCTTTGGAAACACCCCCACGGGCGTGGGGAAGACGTCAAGGGAGGGAACCGCGCTTTGTTTGAAGCGGAAACACCCCCACGGGCGTGGGGAAGACGCTGCTGGTACTCTCGCAGGGTGATGTTCTTCAGAAACACCCCCACGGGCGTGGGGAAGACTGAGGCGCAACGTCAACCTGACAATCATGTCGAGAAACACCCCCACGGGCGTGGGGAAGACGCTGAGGTAGAAAAGGACGGGCAGGGCGTCTTGGAAACACCCCCACGGGCGTGGGGAAGACACCAGTATGATGTTGCAATTCCCGCTGCTAGCACAACATATTGTGCTTTTTGGCTCCCATCATTTTTCGGCAATTCAGCTCTTTGCGGGTCTAAAAATCAAACTTTCGTCGTTTTTTCTATTCTCTTTTCAATGACCAATTGGAGTCCCGATATTTCGGTAAGATTGCGTTTAGTATCACCAACCCCACGAATTTCATATCCGGGAGCATCAGGAACACGTCGAAAGACCATCAATCCGCTTTCGATGGGACAGTGGTTGTAAAGATACTCGACTACCTTTTTGGCGACAGCGTCTTTTATGCCTGAAACAAAAACATTGGGACGCGGTTCGACAAACCAAAGCTTCATCCGACCACGTACCGCAGGAGGCAAATCATTTGCGATGACTACGAGCATTTTTACCTCCCAGCATCTCACCAATATCCGGACCAATTTTACCCAGCAAGTCGTATTCGATCACACGTTGTCGAAATGCCGATGAAACCTTATGCTTATTGTACTTTCCCGCCATATCAAGGGTTAGGGAAAATGCCAGATCAATGCACAGCTGCTCTTTATATAAATCAGCAAGATCATAAACAAATGGCAGAGGGCTGCCCGAGTGAATAAAACCGATATGGGGAGAATACCCCATGCTGTGCACCGACGAGCTTAAAATGCCATACAGGGCGGCATTGCAGGACGTCAGAATCTGATTCGTGATATCACCTAGCTGGAACTTCCCCGGCGTATAGCTACGCCCCTTCCATCCGACGCCATATTGCTGTGCTTTTTGTTCATATAGAGCACGAATCCGATGCCCTTCCATGGGCATTAACTCTTTCAGGGTTTTATCGACCATATCAGCATCAGGGAAACGACGAGCATACATGCGCTTGGCAATTTCAAGGGATTTTTTTGGATCACCCGCAAGCCTGACCTGCTCGCGAAGGTTGCGCGTGTCTGCAGTAGGCGACTGGCCACAGGCATAAAACAGAAGGCTGTCTTCACCGACCCAGCAAATACTGCAGTTGGCCTGAGCTGTCACCTTGACCGCTTCGTGAGTAACACTGGTTCCTGGCCCGAGCAAGAGGCAGTTGAGTGTGGCTATGGGCAAGCGCACGATATTTCCCTCGCTGTCAATCCACTTGACGCTGGCATCATCAATTTCCAGACGACCTCGCTCAAGGTAGATGAAGGGATACTTGTCCTTCACCTGCGGCAAAGTGTCACGAGTGACTTTGATCAGCAGGCGGGGTGACGCCGCCTTGGCCTGCGTATTCTCAGCGGGCATAAATCAGACTCACTTGACGATCTCGATAGCGTTTGTCGTCACCGAACTGAACCGGCACGTCATTCAGGGTCATGACCTCATCCGCTGCCTCTTCACCAGCGTTTCCCTGCACCACTCGAAAATCCTCACAACGCTGTTTTTCTCTGGCCAAGATTTCGGCCTGCTCCAACGCAGCCTCTTCCTGGTCAAAAGTGCCCCGATACACAAAATCAGTCGGCACACAGTTTTTGCGCCCCAGATAAATGTCCCAGACCGGATGCTGTAAGGCTTCTACAATACTGCCAACCTTATCGCCGGGAACTTCAAGCACCACGGCGAAGGCTGCATCCTGCAGGTAGTAGCGGTAGGTCATTTTAGTTCCGCCGCCGACTGCTTTTTTGCCTTCGCTGGTTTTAGGAATCAGCAAGCTCGCCCATGGATCGCGATCATCGTAACCACTGCCGACCATGTGAAAATCGCGCAACAATGGCTCCCGATCTTGCTTGACAAGGCGCCCCCCTTTTTGTTGACCCCGGTTATAAGCGACTACTGTTTGTCGCAATGGAACAAACTCCGCAAGCAACTCTTGTTGCGGACCGCCAGCCCCGAGGGCGGCACAGACCAACCCCAGCACCCCCGACTTGGTCGGAAATGCTAGAGTATCGCGGCGCCCAAACTTGGAATCAGCCCCCCATGATTGGAGCGGAGCTTCAAACCATAATAATAAATAGGAATGAGTCATCGGCTCCCCCCCCTTTATAAGTCGGAGCCGGCATGTCGTTTCAGTGCGATCACCAGATCGTCAATACTGAAATTCTCGTCTTCGCCGTAGGTATATTCTGCCTGTTTGCCGAACAGACTACCGTGCAATTTCTCCTGTTTGGCCAGATAGCCGGTCAGGACTTCAATGCTGGGTTGGGTAAAACCACCCTGCGTACTTTTGACCGGACAATCAAATGGCACCTGCAACCGCTGCCCCTTGCGTACCAGTACCTTGGCGAAATCCCAGGGCGAGGCGCCCGACTGGGTTGTCTGACGCGCCTTGGGGACGGCCACAAACAACGCTTTGGTGAAATTCTCCACTGTTTCGGGCAGGTCTTTCCCGGCCAGATTCTGCCACAACTGCCCCAGGTCAAGACTGACATAGCGATAATAAGTGGCGGAGTTGAACTCCAGGCTGCCCATGTGGGCCGAACCGGGCACGGTGGCGCAGTCATCCAGAGCGGTGAAAAATTCGACTTCGTTGCTGACTTTATGGGTCGAAATGGCATGGGAAAAAGAAACTGCGGCTTCAACGTTCAACTCAGCCGCCTGGGCTACCATGCGCCCGAAAAGGGCTATATCGGTTCCTTCCAGGGCTGGATTCAAAGATTTTTTGGCAACCTTATGAATATCCTTATCTTTAAGCGCTTTTACATCAAAACTTTTTTCCTTTGCGTATTCACCAAACGCCAGAGCCTCTGCCTGAGTAAAAAAAAGCAGCGTGTCTTTGCTTAGAAAAGCTGCGATCACTTCACCGCAGGCTTCAGCTTGTTCCTCCATGGCTCCCAAATTTCGACAGACCTGGGCGATAGTGGACGCAACATGCTTGGTGCGCATACCTAATTTTGTCCCAAACTCATGCATGGCCATCCGCACAGGCCGCTTCCATGCCTGCGAACTGACACGGGCACGCTGAACACCGCCGACAATAGCGGTTTTCGGTGCTCCGACATCGTCGCGATTGAGGCAGGTAACCGGAAAAGACTGCAAAATGTGAAATTCAATGCGCTGGTTTTTGTAAGGGTTGGTTGTAATCATGGTGCCTCCTCCTGAAAAGAAATGATTTTTCTACGGTTAGTTACGGGACAACGGAACGATCTGTAATAATCCAAAACCAAAAGCCCGGCCGCGACCGATACCCTGTAAAAAACTTCGGCGGAAGCACTCCGGGTCAGTAACATGAAGCTCACCTTTGATGATGGCGCTACCATGGGTGACGGTGCGGTCACCTTTTTTAAATGCCTGTACACCGATCTTCTCCGTTTGCAGGTTTTCGGTATTGACACTGAACCCCCAGGACTTCTCTGCCCGCGACATAAACCACTCGGCAACATCATCACGGTTGCGCATGGGTACGATCTTGCCGGTCTTCTTGTCGCGTTTGCCGGGGTTCAAAGTCACCTCGAAGGCGTAGTGGTTGTGCTTCAGAAAACTTTCGGGTACAGGTTTGGTTTCTACCACTCCAAACTGTGGCGTCTGGTGTGGTTTACGGTCGGAAAGCATCAATATTTGCCGGCTGTTAAAATCCCCTCCCTTGTCAGCGTAGACAATACCGCTGGGACTACTCGCCCTTTTTTCTGCTTCTGTTCGCGTATCTTCAAATAATCCGTAAACCACTTTGTGCAGACCATAAGCATCCTTGATTTCCAGAACACTGAGATCTTTACGACTGAGGCGAAGGACACTGGCGTATGCTAAAATCTCTTCACTCATGCTTCCCCCTCGGTCGTTTTTTTGCCGTAGAAATTCTGCGCCCAGCGGGCTTTGATACGGGCTTGACTGTCGGCATGACCGAACCAGAGAAGGTCGTTTAACAGTGCCGCATAGTCAACAGCGACACCTCTTGATTCTGCCAGCCTGAGAAGTGGGCGAACAATCCGACAAGCTTCCGTCACCGTCTCGCAGGCGAGTAAACGGCGAAGCTTGGCTTTTGCCTGGTCACTGGCATTGCCCTCTTCATAACAGCGGGCAATGGCCTGACCGATAGAGGTCGTGCCGTTTTTTTCAGCTTTGGCGCGAGCAATAGCCGCACCGATCGTTGCATAGGGGAGTCGTTGGTTCTCATACTCCAGGTTGACATGAAACCCGGCCAGCACCTCCCAACTCTGATATTCGGTAGCCGGGTTGTCCGCACGCGTCAACGCGGCCCTCAAGCCTTTGTCGGTCTGACAGCGATTGATGACATAATCGACAAAAGCCTGTCCTTTGCTGAATGTTTGTTTGTCGCTGCGCGTCGGTTCTGTGGTCTCTACACTCATGCGACCTCCTCCTTGTTCTGATTTTTAAGATACTTGCTCAGGTTTGGGCGATTTTTGGCCCAGGCATCCAGCTGCCGGGCGGTGTCCCTGGGGCAATAAGTCTCGTAGGCTTTATTGACGAACCCGGCGAAGATGGGTCGCATGGCGTGGGCCTTCTCGGCGCTATCACAGGCAAGGACCAACTCCTGAAAGCGGCGCTCGCAGAGCTGCCAGAAAAGATTACTGGCCTGAGCCGCTTGCCCTTTATTTTCCATATTCTGACTTTTGAAATAGGCAAAGCTCGCGCCATAAACCATCTTTGACAGTTTTTCCAGCTCCTCCATTTCCAATTGCAGATGAGCAAACCAGGTTTCCCCTAAAATATGGCTGTCGAGCTGAATCACTGATTCGACAAAATCATCCGACCCGGCCACGTACTGTTCTCCTGCGTTACTGCTAACCCGCAAACCACCGGACCACAAGCTGATGTTTTCTATACTGCTCATCGCACGCAGCATGCATATTCGCAGTTGAATACAATCAAACTTACTGCTACTGGCTTGAGAGAAAAAACTCAATAAAGCTGTCAGGACACGCCAAGGTCGTTTTTCAGGATTAACCCAGATGGCTTTTGGGTCTTTGCCGGAAAAATCAACCGAAACACTCGGATCGATCATGCCCTCCTTGTAGCCCGGATGTGAAACCCCCTCGGAGTAATGCAATCCATCTTCAGTCAACAAACAAAAGCGAGAGAGCGGGATGAATCGACCAATGAGGCTGGTCGAAATTTCTTTGGCGCGAGCACAATCTTCACCAGCCGGCATATCCTCCCATGGGGCCCTCCCTAAGCCCTGGGGATAGATATTTAAACGATCAATTTGATCTCCAGAAAACAAATTAAGCCAGAGGGTTTCGGACAGCCTTTCCCCCTGTAAAAAATTATGAAGAAAGCCCAGAAAGCCCATGGATGGCCCAGGCTTTCCGGTTTTTGATTTGCCCTGATAGCCGGATGTCAGAATCACCGAGTTGTCGGTTTTTTTACCTCCCAGACCGAAACCCATCAGCTGCACAATCAACAAGGCTTTATCAGCGTCGGTCATGGGTCGTTCGACATGACCCTGAGTCAATACGGTCGTGTTACCGGTCGACACCTCGGGCAGTACGGCGCCGAAAGGCTGGACGGCAGCAGCCCTGATGGCCGGCATCTGCAAAAACGGTTTATCGCCGTAGAGAAAAAACCGGTCACGCCATTGGTCGAGATACGCCAAACATTTTTCGGCCAGACCGGATGGCTGCAAATCGGCCCATTCCTGATCATCGGCCGGAGTAAAGGCCGACTGGGCAATCGCCAGCAGAAGCTTGGTCAGGGCAATCTTCTGCACCGGATTCCCCCCCAAGGCGCGATGTTCCGGTTGGCTGAAGAGCTGATGCAGGCTGACGCGCCCCACATCCACAATCGGAATCCAAGGTTCGTCAATCAGATTAAAATGGTTTTGCATCATTTTCCCTCCATCATTATCGTTTTATGGCCCTGTAGCCGAGCGTGACGTCGTAACTCAGCTGGTACTTATCATTGATGGGACTGTGATCAAGTGCTCTCAGCACACCACTTTCATCGACTAAAGCAACACGCAGCAGGGTACTTTCATCGTATTCAGGACGGCCCAGATAAAAGTAATGACCCAGCCATTTGATATACGTTTTATTTATTGCTCTGGGAGCGCGATATTCAGCGATTCTGACGGTGTTTTGAATCAAAACGGCAGAGAGTTCACGCCATTGCTTTTTGGTTAACGAACGACCACTGTAAGGAAGAAACAGGTGTTCGTCGTTGAGTAAAATCACCCATGTTCCCTGTTTCTTCTGATCAAGCCTGTAATCGCGAATCAGTAATACTTCTGTTGTTTCCTGCTCGCTGTGACGGGTCTGGGCTTTTTCTTCTGAGCATGTTTTGAGGCCTTGAGAGAGGCCAAGCATCGCCAATCCTTGCAACTTGTCGCGCTCATATTCCAACTGATGACGAAATTTCCTGAAGTTTTCACATTCACCATTTTTTGGCTGATAAGTCGCTTCTATCAACTCACGAATCTGGCCCGGCAGGTGAACGTGATTGAGCGATTGCCAAACTTCCAGGCTGCGACACAAGACATAGGGTGCATAGACCTTTGCAGTGGCACCAAAATTCTTTTCTGGCTCACTCAGTGCTGCCGCCAACTGAGGTGCGATAATCCATGCCTCGCGGCGAGCCGCTAACGGTCGACGGTTTTTTTCATGCCGCCACAGACGTCCAATTCTTTGTAGAAGCATATCGGTAGGAGCTATCCTCGTGACGAGAAAATCGGCATCGATGTCGAGGGACTGTTCCAGAACCTGGCTACCAACCAGAATGCGACCCTGCTGAAGACGGTTTTTGCTGCCATCTTTGCCGAAGCATCTAACCCAGTTCGCTTCATTTGCAGCGCGATCAGTTTTAATAAATTGCGAATGCAACAATCCGCAAGCGACACCTATTTCACTGGAACGAGCGGCCAGTTGCTGATAAACATCCTGGGCATCACTGACGCTGTTCTCGATCCATAGAACCTGCTGCCTTTCCTCTGCCCGCCGCAGGGCTTCTTCAGCGGCAGCGGCCTCAGGGCTGTGACCGATAATAACCGGGACATCGGCAATTTTTTCGACCTCAATTTCCTGCACCGCGCCCTGGTTGGGCTGTGCGGTAACAAGTGGGTAGCTGTTTGTCTTGGGGGTCACTCCAAGCAAGGCGGAACGTCGCTCCCGGGTGAGTGTGGCGCTGAGGATAATGACTGTGCAGTGCAATTGTCGCAACGCATTGACCAATGCGTCGAGGATCGTGCCGGTATAGCTATCGTAAGAATGAACTTCATCGAGAATTACCACCTTGCCGGCCAATCCGAAGGTACGAACAAAGCCATGTTTGACGTTCATCACTGCCATAAGCGCCTGATCAATGGTACCTACAGCAAATGGGGCGAGTATGCCGCGTTTCCCCTGGCCGAACCATGAGCCATCTGGATTGGCCTCTTCCCCCATCTCGAATTGTTTAAGCCAGGCGTTGCCGTGAACCAGCAATGCCTTTTTATGAGGTGAATCATCATCTAGGACCCGAGTTAAAAATGCGTTGACCCGCTCATGAATCTTGTCACTGGTTAATTGAGTAGGTAACGCAAAATAGACACCCGTGGCCAGATCCTTGACCAGTAGCTTATAGGCAACATAAAGTGCCGCCTCCGTCTTGCCCAGACCCATCGGAGCTTCGAGAATGTACACCCCCGGCTCGGTTACTGATTCAATCAGGCGAATCTGGGTCTGCTTGGGGGGAAAGGAAAAAATGTCAGCGAAACTCAGTCCCGGCTTGACCTCAGGAGGAATAAAACCAGCCAGATCAAGGGCCGTATCGATTTTTTGTTGCCATTGCTGTTGCGGGTCTTCAAAAAGACTCCCCGAACCAATCCAATCAGCCACAGTCGTCAACCCGGCCAAAACCCGAGCCTGAAGGCTATCCTCAATGTCCGGAAAATCCGTTGACAGCGCTCCCTTGAGATATGACAACAACTCTCTACGTCTGGCTTGCCAACTGTTTCCGCCGAACACGGCGCTGCTAGCAGTATAAAACGACAAATTAGGTGCATAGCCGTGATGTTGTCCTAAAATCCGCGGAATATGCTCTCCGACCTTACAGGCTTGCAGTTCGGCTTGGCTGACCCCGGCATGACCTCCCCACTGTTTTTCAATGTCAGGATTGAACGCTTCCAATAAAGGCCATATACTCGTGTTTCTCTGAGAGAGTTCTCGATAGAGTTTTTTTTGGAAAGTCGGACTGATCTTGCCGATATCATGCGCCGCGGCAATCAGTTCGGCCCCTTCGGGGAAAAGGGCATTCCTTAGCCAAAGAGGCAATCGAAGGAGCAAGGCCCGTGCGACTTCACCGACAATCCGGCAGTGGTCCGTGACCAATCGGCCCGGCAATACATTGCCATTTGGGCTTTTGTATGTTTTGGCCAGACATTGACTGAGTTCCAACGTAGGTGGAGGGATACCTAAGTCAGTACGTCGCGTTCTTTTGAGCATACTGGCCCTCTATGATGGAATGATGATGGGTTGCTACCTCATTGTGGCCTGATTGCATCACTGATAACCGCACAATGAGATAGCAGCAACCTTGCCATTACTCTGGTTCAGATGTGAAAGGTAGCATTAATATCTGACAAATATCTGAACGGGGATGTATCGATAAGAATTTAATAAATTTTTACCACCGGAAAACCCTCCCAGCAGTTTGAATAGGCCGGAGATTTGCGCTCCTGCCTAATGAACCAGTCTTTCTTGGGTCGCTGACCGTTGAAGAAAATATTACCTATAATGGTGATCCGATCGAAGGTCTGCATCAGGGCGCATGAGACTATGCTGTCGGGATTGGCATGAAACGGGAAGAGCAAAACTATTGAATTTTCCTCTTTTTTTAATCCTTGAACAACAGTAGATAAGACAAATTGGCTCCACAGGCATCCCCCCTCACGCACCGGCCATGCCGACGCCGGCGATGGGGTGTCCACAGTCGGGGCAGCGGCTGCTTTCGGTGATGCGGTTGCGTTTGAGGCTGTAGCCGGTCCGTTCGATGAGCAGGGCGTTGCACGCGGGGCAGCGGGTATCGCTTTCGCTGCCGAGGTTGCCGACGTAGATATAATTGAGGCCGGCGGCGCGGCCGATATCGACCGCCTGATGGATGGTGGCGACGGGTGTCGGCGGCAACTGCTGGAGTTTGTACTGGGGGTAGAAGCGGCTGACATGCCAGGGGGTGTCGGCGCCCAGTTCGCTGACGATAAAATCGGTGAGTTCGCGCAGCTCCTGGGGGTCGTCGTTGATGCCGGGGATGATCAGGGTGGTCACCTCCAGCCAGATACCGTAGTCGTGTATTCGCTTAAGACTGTCGAGGACCGGTTGCAGGCGGGCTCCGGCATAGTTGCGGTAGGTGGTATCGCGAAAAGCCTTGAGGTCGATATTGGCGGCATCGAGCAGGGAATGGGCCCGCTGCAGCATGTCCTCCGACATGTAGCCGTTACTGACAAAAACATTGGCGATACCGGCATCGCGGGCGCAGGTGGCGATATCATGACTGTACTCGAAAAAAATGGTGGGCTCGGTATAGGTGTAGGCGATGGAGCGGCATTTTCCTTTTGCCGCCGCCGTGACAATCTGTTGCGGCGTAAAGGGATCACCGACAGGGAGCTGCAAACCCGCCGGAACCTGGGAGATACCGGCGTTCTGACACCAGTGGCAGTGCATGTTGCACCCCGGTGTGGCAACAGAGAAGGAACGGCTGCCGGGGTAGAAATGAAAGAGGGGTTTTTTCTCGATGGGGTCGATATTGCGGGCGATGGTGTGTCCGTACACCAGGGTGTAGAGAACCCCGCCACGATTCTCGCGTACTCCGCAGCGCCCCCTTTTACCGTCGCCGATAACGCAGAAATGGGCGCACAATCGGCAGGCGACCCGGTGATTGTCCTGCTTGTCGTACAACCAGGCTTCTTTCATGGCGTCACCTGTTCTGCAGCCAGGCAAAAACAAAAGACATGGCCAGAATCAGCAGTCCGGTGAGCCAGGCCAGCAGGTTGGCAAGGCGTAGTCGCATGGGCTCCTCCTGATTGTTTGCAGCACTCCGTTTCAAGGTCGGGCACAGGCTTGGAGGTTCCGTGACAAGGGCGTCTGGCGCCATGGATGGCGACAGTCGAACGGCCAGGACGGCGAAAAGTGTCCCCTGGAATGGAAGCCCCAAACCTGTGCTGAATAATGCGTTTGTGTCCAGGCAATGACCTGCCACCAACAATGTACCGACAAAAGAGTTTTCACCCTGCTAAACCAGATCAAACAACTCCGAATGAATCCGCGCCAAGGGTACTCCCGCCTGGTGCAGCAGCTTCTCCGTCACCTCGATCATCACCGTCGGTCCGCAGATCAGATAAGCCTGCCGCGCATCGGCTACGGGCAGGCGGCGGCGCACCAGATCGGCGCTGATGAGACCGGCCTCCCCCTGCCAATCGGGGGGCGGCTCGTTCAGCAGCCAGATGATCTCCAGGTTCAGGTGCTGCTCAAGTGCCAGCAGTTCTTCGCGGAAGGTCAGTCGCTCCCAGCTGTTATAAGCATACAGCAGTTTCACGGGCCGTGTTTCCCCCCGGTCGGCAAAGGTGCGCAGCATGGACATCAGGGGCGCGATGCCGATACCACCGGCGATGAGCACATAGCCGTCGGCGGCAATGCGATCCGGGCTGAAGGCACCAAAGGCGCCATCGACGTAGGCGACCTGCCCCGGCTTGACCTGCTTGATGCTGCTGCTGAAATCCCCCAGTTCCTTGATGGTGAAACGCAGAACGGGCGCCTGTGCGGCACTGCCGGAAAAGGAAAAGGGATGTTCCTTCAGGGCAAAGGGGGACGATCCCAGGGTCAGCCAGGCGAACTGCCCCGGCAGAAAGGAGAGGCCGTCGTGACCGTCCGGTTTCAGGGTCAAGGTCCAGCTGTCGCCACGTTCCGGAGTAACGTCCACCACCCGGTAGGGATGCCGCAATTGCCGCCAGGGTTTGTACAGGCGGACATACACCAGCAGCAGCAGCCACGACAGGGAAAAGGCCCCCCACAGCTGCTTGCGCCAGGGGGTGTCGACGTAGTGACCGACACTTAAAACGTGCCAGATGGCCAGGCCCAGAGCGAGAACCGCGAGGACGGCGTGAATGATTCGCCAAAGATCATAATCGAGCTTGAGCTGCTTGCGCCACAGGGAGGTCACCATCAGGACGATAAGGACAAGGGTCGCCACCACCGCACCCCAGAGATGGGCGGGGGCGACACCGGGCCGGAACAGCTGCAGAAGTTGCGGGTCGAGAAGCAGCAGGATGAGGGGATGAGCGAGAACAAACACCAGGGCTACCAGGGCAATCTGGCGATGAAAATAATAGATGATGTCGATGCCGAAGGGAGCGGATGCCCGGTGAAACCGGGCTGTCTGCACAAAGAGGATGCCCATCATGGTGGTGCCGGCAAAACCCAGGGCCAGGGAGACATCCCACCAGAAGCCGTTGCCCGCCGGCACCGGTTCGAGCAACAGAATCGCCAGGGGGGCCAGGATCAGCAGCAGATACACGCCAACCCAGAAAAATCCTTTGGCCAGATAACTCATGTCGAATCCGCCTCCGCAAGAACCATGCGGTACAACTGTTGATACCTGAGGGCCGAGGGCTGCCAGCTGAAATCCTGGCGCATCCCGCGCCGTACCAGCTCCTGCCAGCGCTGCGGTTGCTGCTGATAGAGCTGCAGGGCGCGATCGATGGTCTGCAGCAGCTCCTGGGGCTCAACCGCGTCAAACACAAACCCGTTACCCTGCTGCGGATCGGCGTCGACATCGACAACCGTATCCGCCAGCCCGCCGGTGCGACGCACCAGGGGCAGGGCCCCGTATTTGAGGGCGATCATCTGGGTCAGGCCACAGGGTTCGTAACGGCTCGGCACCAGCAGCAGATCCGCCGCTGCGAACAGCCGCCGCGACAAGCCTTCATCAAAGGTCAGATTGATGGAAGCCCGTTGCCGCTGAACACCTTGCTGCCCCTCCCAGAAGGCCATGGCTTCGGCCGTTCCGGAGCCGAGGAGCACAAACTGCAGCGACCGCTGTAAAAGCTGCGGCCAGACGGCCTCAAGCAGATCAATCCCTTTTTGTCGATCAAGGCGGCTGACGATCACCACCAGTGGTGTCTCCTCGGCTCCGGCCAGGCCCAGTTCCTGCTGCAGGGCCTTTTTGCATTTCTTTTTACCGGCCTGGCCACGGGGGGTAAAATGGTGAGGCAGGGCCTTGTCCGTCGCCGGATTCCACAGGCGCTCATCGAGCCCGTTGAGGATGCCGAACAGCTTTGCCCGGCGCTGGCGCAGCAGCCCGTCAAAACCGTAGCCCTGTTCCCTGGTCTGAATCTCCTGACAGTAGGTCGGTGACACCGTGTTGACGGCATCGGCAAAGACAATCCCCCCTTTGAGCAACGACAGGTTGCCGTAGTATTCCAGAGCAGACGGATTGGCCAGCTCCCCGGGCAGTTCCAGCTGGCGCAGCAGGGCGTAGGGGAAAATACCGTGATAACCCAGATTGTGAATGGTCAGCAGGGTGCGGGTGGCAGCAAAGAAGGGGTCGTGACGGTAGCTGGTTTTGAGCAGTACCGGAATCAGCCCCGTCTGCCAGTCGTTCATGTGGATAATGTCGGGCTTGAACTCGAGACTGCGGGCCATCTCCAGCACCGCCCGGCAGAAGAACCCGAAACGCAGGCCGTTGTCAGGGTAATCCCCGTCCCGGCCGGCGTACAGGCCCTCGCGGGCGAACAGGTCCGGAGCGTCGATAAACCAGTAGGGGATGCCGTCGTACACCGCATGCTTGAGACTTCCGCGTCGAACCTCGCCCTGCAGGGTGATTTCCGTGCTGTGAGGTGCCTTGACCGGTCTGACCGGTGCTTTGTCGATATGGGGGTAGGCCGGAATCACCACATGGACGTCGTGACCGAGGAGGCGCAGGGCCCGCGGCAGGGACCCGGCCACATCGGCCAGTCCCCCCGACTTGGCAAAGGGCGCGGCTTCTGACGCGACAAAGAGAATCTTCATCCCCCCCCTTTTCGCCGGGAGGTGTTTTTCCAAAGGGCTTTCCGGCTGCAGCGCGCACACCAGATGATCGGTACGATAACCGACCTTCGCCGCCAGCCGTTTCAACTTGCGGATCTCCATCAACGTATCGATGACCGTGTCCAGCAGGGCCTTGCGCGGCGTTGCCGCACTCCAGGCGGCGTACAGCCGGCACTGCAGCAGAACCAGACAGAAGCGGTCGAAATCCTGCCGGTCGAACCAGTCGGTGTGATTGTAGTAATGACAGCCCAGCAGGCGCCGCCAGGAGCGATGGTTGGTGAGACCGTCAAACAGCTGGAAGAGTACGGAGGGTGACGCGTCCTGCGCCTGTCGCAGCGCCTTTTCCAGGTCCGGGAAAACAGCGCCCGGCAAGCGGACATCGGCGTAACAGGTGCCGACCAGAACTTCCAGCAGATAGGCCGGCGGCAAAGCCCTGAGGGCGGCCAGGTCACAGCCGTCGGCGAGACGGTAGAGCAGGGCCTGGATTTTGCGCCGCGCCTGCCGTGGACGCGTCAGCGCCAGCAGCTCGTCCATGATCGGCCAGCTGTTCTCCAGCAGCAGGCCATCATACTCCAGCCACAGATCGCGCACCCCCTGAGAACCATAGCGCTGCCACAGCCGCTGCCAGCGGCCATCCGTGTCGGTGCGCCCGGAAAAGTCCGTCAGTACCAGGGCGGCATAGGGCTCAAGGGAGAAGTTACCCCCAGCGGCCAGCGCCTTTGCCGGCTGCAGATATTGCCGCCGCGACGCCAGATCCGTCAGCAGGATAAAGTCGCCGGAGGTGTCTATGGCGCAGGCGCTGCCCACCTCGCGTCCTTCACGCCCGGCCATGGGGACGGGGCGGCCGACGCGACCGCTGATCTGCTTGTCGGAATTGTTGCACAGCACCAGCACCCGCTCGTCGCCGAGCTGATTGCTGTAGGCAAAGACATCTTCCTCGACTCCGAAGGCTGAGACAAAATCGTACAGCTGAAAATGCGCGGCGCCGCTGAACAGGGCGCGGCGGCGCAACAGGGGAAAGATCGTCGCATGGTGATGCTTAAGCAGCCCCTGGTTGACCGGTTCGTCCCAGCGCGGAGCCAGATATTCCATGCCGTATTTTTCGCGATAGCCCTCAAGCTGGCCGTGGCCGAACATGGGCAGGCCGGGCATGGTCGCCAGCAGGGTGGCGACACAGAAATATTTACCGCCATCGCCGAACTGCTCGATGGCCGGTTTTTCATCGGGATTGCTCATAAAATTGACAAAGCGCTGGAGAATCGCCGGATCAAAGGCCAGGATATTTTTCAGGGTCTGGCGGTATTTGGCGTTCTCCTCCTTTTTCAGCATGTTCATAAAGGCGCTGTTGTAGACCCGGTGCATCCCCAGGGTCCGGACAAAATAGCCTTCCATCAGCCAGAACGCCTCGGCGATAAGCAAGGTGTCGGGGGCCTCCAACTGCACCCGATCGACCAGCTCACGCCAGAACTCCACCGGAAACAGACGATCGAACTCCGCGCGGCTCATGGCATGATCGGCCCGGGAGGGGACTCCGGCGCCACCACCGGGTAGCGGATACCAGAGGCGCTGGAAATGCTTCTTGGCCAGGGTCATGGCCGCATCAAAACGGATGATGCGGAACCGCTGCGCCACCCGGATAATCAGCCGGATCATGGCCTCGCGCACATCGCTGCGCAGGTAATCGAGCTGCACCGTGTCGTTCCAGGGCAGATGGGTGCCGTCGTTGCCGTGGTAAAGGTAGCGCACCTGGCCGCTGTGCCGGTGCTGATAACGGCAGACCACCGCCGCTTCGCTGTGATCGTAGTAACCGTCCTCGATCTGGATCTGATAGGCGGGGTCGCTGCTCAAGTCAGGGCCGGTAAAACGATAGCCGGGATAGGGCGCATAGGGCAGCTGCACAAAACGCTCGGGATAATCCCGCAGCCAGGCCGATTCGATCCCGGTATGGTTGGTGACCACATCACAGGCCAGGTCCAGGCCCCGTTGCCGGCAGCGGTGCCGCAACTGCTCGAAGGCGGCCTCCCCGCCCAGCTCCTCGGCGATACAATAATCGTCAATGGCATAGGCCGAAGCAGCGATATGCGACTGGCCGCACAGGGTCTTGACCTTGAGGGACGCCGCCGAACGCTTCCAGATGCCGATGAGCCACAAGCTGGTAAAGCCGTAGGAGCGCAAGGCATCCAGCTCCTCGTCGGGAATCTGGTCGAGGGTACGGATCGGGCGCTGATAGGTGCGGGAGAGCTGTTCCAGCCAGACAAAGGTCGACTTGGCCAGCAGGACGGTCCGTGGCATCCAGTCCAGATCGGGGGTAAAGCTCGCGTATTCGGCCTCGCCGGCAGCGCCGGGATCAAAGGGGGTGGTTTCCGGCTCGCCGGGGAATCCCGGCTGATGGCCTTCGGTGGCGTACTGTTCGAGGGCGGCGCCGATGCGTGCCTGCAGTTCCGGCGGCAGCAGACTGCCCCACACCTCGCGCAACAGAAGCAGCTGTTCCGAGAGGCTGGTGCGCTGCAGCAGGGGCGCCAGCAACCGCGCCAGGAGCCGCTGCGGCTGCACCGCGAAGCCGTCATCGAGCTCCGGCAGCTGCTCGTCAAGCTCCTCCAGTTGCCGCCGGTAGTTGCTGCTGCGCTGCAGCTGTTCTTCATCGTCGGCAAACAGGTGGCGCAGGCCGGCCAGGGCGGGATTACGGCTCTGTACCAGCAGCAAGACCGCTTCCAGCAGCAGATCCGTCAGCTGCCCCTTTTCTTCGAGAGTGCCCAGATAACTTGCAATATCAGCATGTTGCAACTCCACCGGCAGGGCCGGAAAGCACTGCAGAAAGGAGCGGAACATGACCGACAAACCGGGCATTTCATGGGACCGGCCAGCGAGGCTGATCCCCCCCATGCCGACCCGGCACTGACGCCGGGTCAGAAAAGTTGCCGCGACCCGGCGCAGAACCTGGTTCAGGGTCGCCAGCATCTCCAGCTCGGCGGCGGTCACCGGATCGCTGCTGTGATGACGCACTTGATCGGCCAGCAGATGCCGGAAAAAGGTGCGTCCCGGTCGCGGCTGCTGCCGGTAGTAGGTCAGCAGATCGGCCCTGTTCCAGATACTGCGGCCGCAGTGCAGATCGAGGGGATAGTGCTGACGGGCAAAGGAATCGGTCATGAGGGCGTATCCTGACTGAGATCAGCGCTGCGCAGAAACTCCGCCGCTTCTTCCGGTGGGGTCGGATTGATATAGAAGCCGGAGCCCCATTCAAAACCGGCCAGCCTTGTGAGCTTGGGTGCCAGCTCGATATGCCAGTGATAATCAAAGGGAAGGGATGCCCAGTAGTTGGGATGGCCGGCACGGGGGTGGGACGGCGGCGCGCTGTGGAGAATCATCGAATAGGCCTGGTCCTTGAGTACCGCCCGGATACGGCGCAGGGCGTCGCGCAGGACAACCGCCAGCAGCCGTAGCTGCTGATCGCTCTGCTGGCAGAAATCGTGGTGATGGACGAGGGGGGCAATCATCAGCTCAAAGGGAAAGCGCGACGCGTAGGGCGCGTAGACCAGGAAGTTACCGTCGTCGTTGACCACCCGCGCCTTGTCACGCTGCTCCTGATGGACCAGATCACAGACCAGACAGCGTTCCTTGCTCTGATAATGCTTGCGGCAGGATTCCAGCTCCGCCGCGATCAGCGACGGCACCAGGGGCACGGCGATAATCTGGGAGTGGCTGTGGGTGATATTGGAGCCGGTGGTAAAGCCGTGGTTCTTGCAGACAAAGATATATCGGAAGCGGCTGTCCTTGCGCAGATCAAGCAGACGTGCCCGGTAGATCTTCAGGACCTCGGCCAGTTGATACTCGCTCAAATCCGCCAGGGCCTGATCGTGCTCCGGGGTTTCGATGACCAGCTCATGGGCGCCGATGCCGTTCATCCGGTCGTAGAGCCCTTCGGCCCGCTTGTCGATCTCTCCTTCGATGCGCAACGCCGGAAACTTGTTGGGGATGACCCGCACCTGCCAGCCGGGACTGTTGGGGGCGCTGCCCTGGGGGCGGCAGGCCACGATCTCCGGCGGCGTCCGGCTTTCATGACCGGGGCAGAAGGGGCAGGTGATCATTTCCGGCTCCTCGATTTTCTGATAGAAATTCTGGGGACGGCGCCCGTGTCCCAGGGTCATGATGGTCCAGTTGTTCTTGAGCGGGTCCCAGCGTAATTCAGACAAGGTCTTATCCTTTCCGTCGTCTAGATCGACCAGTTTTCATCATCCAGCGCGGTGCCGCGATAACAGAGGGTGGCATAACCTTCCGTCGGCCAGCGCCCGTTCTCCCGCTGCTGCCGGAAGACATGGCAGCTCACCTGCACACTTTTACCTGTTTCCAGCTGCAGCAGTTCCACCGGCACCGCCAGCTCCAGCACCTTGTCACAGGCGCCGCGCCCGCCGGCTACGGTCTTGCCGTCGACGAGTATCTTCATCGTCTCGTCGGCGAAACTGTAGCACACATGGAACACCCCGGAAGCCACCAGCCGCAGCTCAAAATAACCATCCCGACCGCTCAGGCGTCTGAGCAGATCGAGCTGATCAAGGCGAAAATAAAGATACTCGCTGTCGTAGCCGTAATACAGATGATCGAGACTTTCCCGACCGCTGTACATGGCGCCCCCCACCGCCAGGTCGATACGCCCGGTGGCCAGCCATTCAAAATAGTCCCCGACCCGGCCGTCGATACTCGGGGCGAAACAGGCGGTGGGTTCGTAACCGCTTGACGCCGGCCGGGTCGCCGGTTTGATCCGCTGCTGCACCTGCGCCGGTACCGGCATCCCCTTGAGATGGTAGAGACCTTCCAGATGCAGCCGGAACAGGCGGTCGAAAATATCCGCCTGCTGGCTGGTATGTTCGTCACCAAACCACCAGAACCAGTCACTCCCTTCCGCCCGCAGCAGCTCCAGCACCAGCTCGCTCAAAGGTTCGTCAGGATGGGCAAGGGCCTGCTGCACCTCATCGGTAATCACGTCGCGCCGGGCCTGGGCGAGCATCTGCCATGCCTGGTTGTCTTCAGGATGGCCGATCCAGGTGGTAAAGTCGGAGCGTATCCAGGATCCCGCCGCCAGTCGCGACAGGGGCTGCGGCGTACTTTGCGCCAGGGCGTCACTGATGGTGGTCATCTCCAGGGCCGGATCTTCTGCCAGCATCCGGTAGAAGTCGCGCAGGAAGGGATAGCCGTTATCAGGATAGCGCTCCCAGCAGTTTTCGCCATCGAGGATCAGGGCAACGACACCGCCAGGGGCGCTGCGGGCAATGTGCCGCAACCGTTTCTGCAGATCACCGACCGCTTCCGCGGTATCCCAGGTGGCGTACAGAAAACCGATGCGATCGGAGATTTCCCGGTCGCGAAAGATCAGGGGCAGCCCTTCGTACTCGTAAAACCGGTAGAGCCGGCTGCGGTCCGCCAGACCAGCGTCCAGACTGCGCGCCAGAATATCCTCGTCCGTCGCCGCCCAGGCCGCGCCTTCCTCGCGCATGAGCACCACCGCGTCGTGGCTGACGGCACCTTCGGCGGGCCACATGCCGCGCTGTTTTTTGCCGAAAAACCGCTCGGCCGCCCGCAGCCCTTCGCGCACCTGCAGTCGGGCGTCTTCGGGGTAGCGGAAGTCGGCCGCGGGCAGGGGCAGACCGGGGCTGGCCTCCCAGGCCGTCTGCAGATGACATAGCAGAGGCAAAATGGGGTGAGCGTACGGGGTGACCGTAATCTCGATGTGGCCGCTGCCTTCGAGCTCGCGATGAAAATCGATGACCCGGGCAATCTCCTCGTGGCAGCAGGCCAGCAGCGCCTGTTTCTGACCTTCGTGAAACAGGCCGCCCCGCTCGATCAGTTCGCCCACCAGAACCGACTTGCGGCGCAGATAGGAGCCGGTCCAGGCCAGCAGAAACCAGATCTGCAGATCGAGGATATCCTGGTCACTGAAGGACGCGGCGCTGGGCTGAACGTCACCGCGCTGCTGATACAGCTGATGATAACGCCGGTGCGGCAGTATCTGGGTATCGAAATTGACGGAAAAAAACTGCTCGACGATATACTGCCGCTCCGTCGGCGACAGCCTGTCCGCCGGCCGCGCGATCAGTTCCAGCCACAGATCCTGATCCTTGCCGGCAGCATAACGGTCGAGCTGTTCGAGCAATGAGGGCACCAGGTTGATCGTTGCCCTGGCGTCGGTTTCGGCGATCACCTCGAGCATCTCGCCGTAATCCTTGACCCCGTGCAGCCAGGTCCAGGGAAGCAGGGTCTGCCCGCCGATGGGGTCACGGTAGTCAGGTTGATGCATGTGCCAGAAAATACAGACTTTTAGCGGAGAGGATGAGGCGCTGCCGATGGCTGCTGAGGTCATGGCGATCCCTTGTCGGATAGCTGCGAGATAAGTGGAATACGGTCGGCGAGTTTACCAATTTTTCCCGGTCATTGTAATAGCAATCACAAAAAAGAACCTGCTTGCACCGACAGACCGGTGCTGGCATAGTGCCCGCCATGCGCAGCGAAACCATCAACCTGTTTTCGACCCACCTCAAGCACCGGTTTGGCGGTCGGGTCCACAAGATTTCCGTGGACGCCGGATTCGGTTGTCCCAACCGCCGGGGCGGCCGGGCCGAAGGGGGCTGCATTTTCTGCGACACGGACGGTTCGGCGGCTGTCGGCATCGCCCGGGGGGTGCCCATCAGCGCCCAGATCGAGCAGGCCAAGGCCCTGATGCAGCGCAAATACCGGGCAAAATGGTTTATCGCCTATTTCCAGCCCTTCTCCAACACCTTTGCCCCCGTAGCGACCCTGCGCGCCTGCTACGATGAGGCGCTGGCCCTCGACAAAATGGTCGGACTGGCGGTGGGCACCCGCCCGGACTGCCTGCCGGAGCCGGTGCTGGACCTGCTTGCCGACTATCACCGGCGCACCTATCTCTGGCTGGAACTGGGTCTGCAGAGCTGTCACGACACCACTTTGCTCAGGCTGCAGCGCGGCCATGATTACGCCTGCTTTCTCGATGCCTACCGCAGGGCGAAGGATCGGGGTTTGCGCGTCTGCGTTCATGTGATCCTGGGACTGCCCGGTGAAAGCAGAGAGGATATTCTGGCGACCGCCAGGGAGCTGGCACGCCTGCAGGTGGACGGTATCAAACTGCACCTGTTGCATGTTTTGCGGGGGACGCCCCTGGGTGATGCCTACCTAAAGGGCGAAGTGACGATGCTGACCCAACAGGATTATGTTGAACTGGTGGTCGACGTGATCGAGGAGCTGCCGCCGCAGACCCTGATTCAGCGTCTGACGGGAGACGGTCCGCGGGAACGTCTGCTGGCGCCGGTGTGGTCCATCAACAAATGGGAAGTTTTGAACGCGATAGACAGGGAGTGGACAAAACGGGGAACCCGCCAGGGGCATAACTATCGGCCGCCGGACAGGTAAAAAACAGAGACGGAAGAGCGGCCTGCTCCCGCGAACCCGGCGCCAGGATGCCGCTCAGGGACGCGCGTCGGGAGCCTCGACCAGGATGGCGGCTTCCGGCACCGGAGTGGCGCCGCCCCAGGAGATCAACAGCAGGGACGCCCAGACGATACTGATAAAAATGACGAGTAATCGAAACATGGCGCGGAATCTAGCAGAAGCCGCCTTGCGAATCAACACGAAAACACCTGCAAAAGAATCGACAAAACATGCCGGGAATGCTGACAATTCCTGTCTTCAAACCCGCACGGACAATGGCTTAGGATCATGTTCTCCCTCGACCAGCTGAACGCACCACAACGCCAGGCCGTTACCCACGACAGCGGCCCGCTGCTGCTGCTGGCCGGCGCCGGTTCCGGCAAGACCCGGGTCATCACCTGCCGGGTGGCCTGGCTTTTTCAGCGTGGCGTCGCTCCTGACAATCTCCTCGCCGTGACCTTTACCAACAAGGCCGCCCGGGAAATGCGCGAACGGGTGCAGGAGATGACCGGCCACCAGGCGGCCGCCCGGATGACCATTGCCACCTTTCACTCTTTGTGTGTCAGCATCCTGAAAAAACATATCGGTCGCCTCGGCTTCAAGAGCAATTTCTCCATCTACAGCGGCACGGAACAGCTGCGCATTATCCGCGACCTGCTGCGGGAGGCCGGCGCGGCCAGCAGCTCGCGCGATGCCGAACAGATTCTGTGGCGGATATCCAGTGCCAAAAACCGCCTTGTTCAGGCGGATCAGTATTTTCTTAACGGGCGCGACCCGCTAGCGCAACTGGTTGCGCATATCTATCCCCGCTATCAGGGTGCCCTCAAGGCCTATAACGCCGTCGATTTCGATGATCTGCTGCTGCTGGCGGTGCAGCTGCTCAGCGACCATGAGGATCTGCTCCACCATTACCAGCAGCGGTTCTGTTATCAGATGGTCGACGAATACCAGGACACCAACCCGGTGCAGTACCGGCTGCTCAAACTGCTGGCGTCTGGTCATAACAACCTGTGCGTGGTGGGCGATGACGATCAGTCGATCTACGCCTTTCGCGGGGCCGACATCGGCAATATTCTTGATTTCGAAAAGGATTTTCCCGGCACCCGGGTGATCAAGCTGGAGCAGAACTATCGTTCCAGCGGTACGATTCTGGCGGCGGCCAACGCCCTGATCACCCACAACCAGCAGCGGCGGGCCAAGGCCTTGTGGACCGACTCCGGTGCCGGCAGCGCCATCGATTATCTGCTGTGCAGTGACACCGAAGACGAGGCGCGGCAGGTGATGGAACAGATTCACGCCGAAAGCTTCCGCAACCAGCGCCCCTACGGCGAATTCGCTATTCTCTACCGCACCAACGGTCAGGCCCGGGCCTTTGAGGAGCAGCTGCGCTACGAGAACATCCCCTACGTGCTCATCGGCGGCCAGCAGTTCTTCGACCGCAAGGAGATCCGTGACCTCATCGCCTACCTGCGCGTCATCCTCAACCCGACGGACGAGGTCAACCTGCTGCGCATCCTGAACTACCCGAAACGCGGCATCGGCGACAGCAGCATCGATCAGATGATCCGCTACTCCGCTGACCGGGGTCTATCGGTGTGGCGGGTTCTCGGCCAGGCCCGGCAACTTGATTTTTTACCGCCGAAAACCAGCGCCGCCATCAGTGATTTCGTCGGTCTGATCGAACGCTATAAAAAACGTTTCGCCACCCCCCTGCGCCTGCAGGAGACCCTGGAAGACTTGATGCACGAGCTCGGGCTGGCGGAGGAGATCTACCGCCAGGAGAAAGATCCCGGGGTGGCCAAGCGCCGGGTGGAACATCAGCAGGAGATCATCACTTCCCTGAGCAACTATCTGGAGCGGGCAAAGGTGCCCAGCTTAAGCGGTTTTCTTGACGCCCTGTCCCTTCTTGACACGGACCTGCCGCAACAGGACAAGGAAAGCAAGCTGGCCGCCGACAGTGTCACCCTGATGAGTCTGCATTCAAGCAAGGGGCTGGAATTTCCTGTCGTTTTTCTGGTGGGAATGGAAGAAGGCTACCTGCCGCACAAAAAATCCATCGATGAAACCTTTGATATCGGCGAGGAACGCCGTCTGTGCTATGTCGGCATCACCCGGGCGCAGCAACGGCTGGTGCTCACCGGCGCCCGGCAACGGCGCAAACACGGCAAACTGGAACAGCGTGAACCCAGCCGTTTCCTGGCGGAGATTCCCGCCGAATTGCTGAACAGTGCAGCGGAGCAGGAGCAGAAAAGCATCTCACCGGAGGAGGAAGAACGCAGCGCCAGCAACTTTTTCCGCAATATCAGTCAATTGTTGGGAGGGTGAAGGAACTGAATGCCGCACACGCAGCCAGGGCAATCTTCTTGCGGGTTGCAGTCATCAGTGGGAGCAACCTCCCGGCCGCGATGATTTACCCGGAACCCCTTCTATATCAGGCTTGTTTTTTGCCATACTTTTGGTATTCTAAATAATAACTACCAAAAAGGAGGAAAACATGCTCGCCGAGAAAGTCTCCATCTCCCTTCCTGCGCCATTACTTGAATTTGTCGAACACTATAAAGAGAGTCACGCACTCAAAAGTCGTTCCAAGGTGATTGAGATGGCATTGGAACGCTTGCAGCAGGAAAGTCTGGAGGCCGCCTATCGCCAGGCCGCGGCAGAGGACGTGGATCCAGCCTTTGATGTCACTACTGCAGATGGATTGCGCGATGAAACGTGGTGAAATTTACTACGCCGATCTCAGCCCCACCCTGGGTGCTGAGATCAACAAAAAAAGGCCCGTGCTGATTGTCAGCTGCGACGCGAACAACCGTGCCGCCGAAACGGTTACTGTTCTGCCGATTACTTCGAGCACGACCAGGATTTATCCCTTTGAGGTGTTTCTCAAACCGCAGGAATCAGGTCTGCCGAAACCATCCAAGGCCCAAGCCCAGCAAATTCGCACTATTTCAAAGGAACGCATTTCCGGCCAGGCTCAAGGCTGTCTTGACCGGGCACGGTTGGCGGCAATTGACGCAGCCTTACGAATCCATCTGTCTTTATGAGCCCGCATCGACCGCTCTACCTGCGGCTCCCCCTGGTTTTTCTCTGAGC
>CALFFB010000241.1 GCA_937958075.1 uncultured Geobacteraceae bacterium
CCTGACCACGAACAGGGCCAACAGAATTTTTGAAAATTTTCGTGGGGCGCTGATAAGGCTCATTGAGCAGCAGCAAGAATCAAAGGACGAAGCCATCTGAGGTATAGTAAAGACCATCCATCGTCTCTGAACGGGTACAGAGGACTTGTATTTGCCGGCACAGACACCACAAGCAAGCAACGTAAAAAGGACAGAATGCGATGTCTGAAGTACAGGGGGTCTGGCTAAATCGGATCCATGCCATCAACGTTAATCGCAGTGGCGAGCGTCGTGCGCCCCACAAGCCATTGCTGTTGATGTTCGCCCTGAGCCGTTTGCGCAACGGCCAGACGCAGATTCCCTTTACCGAGGTCGACGCGACCTTGACCCCGCTGCTCAAACTCTACGCACCCCCCGTTCAAGGACGTCCCCAGCCCGCCTTACCCTATTGGCACCTGCAATCGGATGGACTCTGGACAATTGCCAACGCTGATCGCCTGCCCACCACCGCAGGGGGATTCCCCCAGATGAACGCATTACGCCGGTCGACCGGACAGCTGAATCCTGAACTGGCCGCAGCCCTGACCGCTGATCCCGCACTGATTGACCAGATCCTGCAGGCATTATTGGAAGATCATTTTCCCGCCTCCCTGCATGAGGACCTCTGCGCCGCCTTCGGCCTGGATCTTCCAGGACAACCAGCAATACGCGAGACCGCTGTCAATTACCAGCGTCGTCGCCGTGACCCCGCTTTTCGTGACAAAATATTAAGGGCCTATGAATATCGCTGCGCCGCCAGTGGATTTTGTGCAGCTTTGGGAGGCGCCTATTTTGGCTGTGAAGCTGCCCATGTCCGCTGGGTCGCTTATGATGGACCCGATACGGTCGACAACGGACTGGCACTGGAGCCGACCATGCATAAGCTGTTCGATGCCGGCGCCTGGAGTTTGACCGACGACCGGCGCATACTGGTCTCCGCCGACCTGACCGGAGAGAATGAGACCCTGCAGCGAATTCGTAGTCTGCATGGCAAACCCCTCAATTCACCCCAAGCCGGGCAGCCCCAGATCTCCCTGGACTTTATTCGTTGGCATCGCCACCAAGAACAGGGCGGCGTCTTCCGGCAGCCAGCTTTGCCGTTATAGGAGGGCGTGATGCAAGACTGTCCATTCTGCAGCTGTCAGGCAGAAGGTCGTATCATCAGGGAAGAAAGATCCGCCCTGGCGATCGAAGATCAGTATCCTGTCACCAAAGGTCACCACCTGATCATCCCCAGGCGTCACGTCGCCACCTACTTTGACATGACAGACGAAGAGCGCCACGATGCTGATCGCCTGCTTTTTCTTCTCCGTGACGACTTAGCGGCCAAAGATCCAACGATTGACGGTTTCAATATCGGTATGAACTGCGGTGCCGCAGCCGGACAGACGGTTTTTCATGCGCACATCCACCTCATCCCGAGAAGAGGCGGCGATGCCGACAATCCCCGTGGTGGCGTCCGTGGCTGTGTTCCTGGCAAGAGAAGTTACTGAAGGGAAGAATCGGAAAAACAGGTCAACCGTGGGACGGCGCCACATCCACCGTCCCACGGTCACCGAGGGTTAGTTCAACGATCGTTTCAACGGTTGTCCAGGCTTGAAGCGCACGACCTTCGCGGCCGGGATAGTCATCGTCTCACCGGTTTGCGGGTTTTTACCGATTCTCTCAGCCCGGTCAGCCGTCATAAAAGCTCCGAAACCGGGAATCGCCACCTTCTCACCTGTCGCCAACGATGTGCTGATGACATCAAAGGTTGCTGTTAACGCCTCAGCTGCGTCCCGCTTGGTCAGTCCCGTCGCCGCCGCAATCGCCGCCACCAAATCCGATTTGTTCATATCAGTTCCCTATCCTTTCCCTTTTTTTGCATCACGGGCTTTTTGCAGATTGCCTGCGAGCCCTTTCTCAATTGCCGATTGACGGCGCGCCTCGCTGTAGTTTTTGGCGGCCAAAGCCGTGCCGGCAGGAATATCAAATGTCTCGCGATACTCCTTGTCCGTCATGTCATGGGCTGTCTTCAAATGGCGCTTCAGGGTGGTGAAGCCCTTGCCACAGATCATGCAGTAGATCTTGTCTTTGCCGAAAGCCTTGCGTTTGCTGATAGCAGGTTCATGAGCACCGGCCGGTAGATCCCCCGAGGCCGGTGGAGACCCCGCCGTTTCGCCCTCGTCCAGGGCTCGCAGGGCCGCATGGATCTGGTTGATCTCGGTAACGATGTCCTCCGTTGTCAGGGTCGTACATGAAGCATGA
>CALFFB010000242.1 GCA_937958075.1 uncultured Geobacteraceae bacterium
GGTCCGCAGGATCATGCCGTCGGGCAAGGTGAAGAGCCGGTTGCCGTCCGGCAGAACCCGGGGGTCGGTGCCCGCAGGCAGTTCGACAAAGGGATAGAAATCGGGCTCCGGCTCGATCTGCACCTGGTCCAAATACTCCTGGGTCTTGGCCTGCTGGGCCTCCAGATAGGCTTGGGCCTGGCCGCGCATCGCCTCCGAGGCGGCGTGACCGGCCTCCAGCAACGTGCGGATGCCGGAAAGCTCCTCACGGATGCCGGACAGGTGATCGCAGAGCGCCCGCAGCACATACTGCTGTTCGCCGGAATCGGTTTGTTCGATGGTGGCCTGCAAGTCGGCGGGTTCTTCGGAAATCATGGACAACCTCCATTACATGCCGACATTGGCGGGTTGGGATTGATAGCTCATGGCGTTGACCGGCGTCACTGTTCCGGTCGCGCCGTCGATTTCGAACACGGTCCAGACCGTGCCCGGGGCGTTGGGAACGTTGAAGGTCTGCTCACGGCCATCGCTCAAGAACACCTTCACCGATGCTCCGGACTGCGCCAGGCCGGTGCTCGGATTGGCGTTGCGGTTGGTGTAGTCGTGGACCGCGTAACGGTAGACGCCGGGGATGAGCCGATGGATGGTGATGGTCTCCGGCCCGTAGGAGCTGGTGTCGTCCACGTCCAATTCCGCCGCCTCGTTTTCGATGGTGTGGGAATAGAACACATGGAACCTGCCGCCCGATGGCGTCGGTCCGGTGAGATGGGAATCGAGATCCCGGGGGTTGAGCCCCCACTGCAACACGATGCGGGCGACCTGGCCGTCGAGCTCGGGCGAGAGAACGATCTGGATGTCGCCGGAGGTGTTGGGGTCGGCGTTCACCCAGCCATGCCAGGCGATGTATCCCGGCGCGGTGACCTCCACGTAATAGAACCCCTCGGGTACGGACAGCTCGAACCCGCCATAGGCGTTGGCAAAGGTCTGGTACGCCGCCGGGCCGGTTTCCGAGCGGCGGAATTCGATCAGCGCGTTGCCGACGCCGCTGGTGTTGAGGGCGTTGACTACCGTGCCGCTGAGGAAGACCGATGCTCCGCTGGCAAAGTCCGGGTGGTCGGCGAACCAGGATGGATCGCGGACCTCCACCAGAACATGGCGGAGGCTGTCCCGGGCCGAGGATCGCCAGACCATGAGCACGGCGTTGCCGATGGTCCAGCCGCAGCGAATGACGCCGTCCGGCCCGATCTCCGCGACCTCCGGATTGCTGGAGGCAAAGACCGGGGCGTCCACGTCGCCGCGCAGGGAGAGCGGAACCCGTTGCTCGAACTCGCCAGCGGAGAGGCGGATGGAGCGAGGCTGTACCTCCCAGTGGCTATAGGCTGGTGGGGTATCGGTCATGAAGGAACCTCCACCGGTGCGGAGACGCCGCCGCCATAGACCTCGACCTGGACGTGACGCAGGCTGAGCCGCTCGGGCGAATCCCAGACCAGGATCATGGCCGCCCCGGGAACGAAGCCGCACTCGACATTGCCGTCCTCATCGACACTGGCCACGTCGGGATTGGACGATTCGAACACCGGCGCTTCGGGTAGACCACGGATCGAGAGCGGAATGCGCTGGACGAATGGGGATCGCGAGACCCGGATCAGTTTCGGGAAAACATCCCAGTAGTGCGGTTCCTGCGGCTGTTCAAGATTGTTCATGGCGTCCCCCTCAGTTGTCGATGGTGTTGGGACTGCCGGTGACTATGATGGCTCCGCAGGCGGTGATGTCGCCGATGCGGGCGTTGGGCAATCCTTCGGTGATGGTGTCGAAGCTGCCGGTCACGATGGGCGTCACGCCATGCCCCGGGATGGGACAGACGTGCAGATCCCCCATGCGGGCCACCGGCATGCCGTTGTCCAGCGTCCGGCTCGCCCCGGTGATGATGACGCCGCCGTGACTGCTGATGTCGCCGAGTCGCGCCTGGGAGCTCATGGGTTCACCTTCAGCAACAGATGGATCAGAAAGCCGATGAGTCCGCCGATGGTGCTGCCGATGGTCAACACCAGGCCGACGATCTTCCACATGGTCTCGGTCCCCATCTTGGAGCCGACCCGGGCATGCAGCCGGTCGATCTCCTCGGCGTGCCGGTGCAGATCGGAATAGATCGAGCGGACCAGCACCTCGACGTTTTCCTTGTCCGATTTCTTCTCGATTTCACGCTCGATCTTCTCGAGGCGGTCCTGGATTTCCCGGCGGTGACTTTCGAGGATGCTGCGGAATTCCTCCCGCCAATGATCGAAGGTCCGGGCCAGCAATTCCTCGCTGGCCGAAAGTCCGGAGGGCGTTGTTGTTCTTTCTCCCATGCGATGCTTCCTTCAGGTGTTGATCAAGACGGTGTTCGTCGAGCGAATGATGATGTTTCCGGCCACCCCATCCATGAACACGAGGCTGCCGGACTTGTCGGTGGCGCTGATGCTCTCCTGGCCGGGCGCGGCGTTCATGCGCACCACCTGACCGGCCTTGTCGGTGAGCCGGATCTGTTCGGCGGCGGCGGTGGAATCGACGAGGATTTCCTGGGTGCCGTTGAGTCCCCAGATGTGAACCTTTTCCCGGCCCTTGGTGGTGTCGATGAGGATCTTCTGCCAGCGGGAGCGGCCCTTGTCGCACGAGAGGATGTGGACCTTCTCCTTGTCCTGCCAGGCTTCGAGGATCACCTGCTGGCGGCAGAGGTCGGTGAGCTGGATGCGGGCGCGGGAGCCGACGATCTGCGAGGCGATGTCGAGCTGGTCGCCTTTCTCGGCGTCCTTCGTGCCTCGGCGCAGGGCGTTGCCGCTCTGCATCTCCGGCTTCACCTTCCCTTCCATGGTGAGGATCTGTCCGGCGCGGTCGATGATCCGCAGCAGCTCGTCGCCGTCGCGGTCATCGGCCAGGATGGTGTGGCCGGTTTCGGTCTTGAGCAGTACCTTCAGGCGCGGGCAGTAGTACGGCGGATGGCCGTGGTACTTCTTGTGTTCGAGATCGTCGTGCCGGTTGGCCTGATGCTCGACCTTGTCCTCGCAGTCATGACAGAAGGCATTGGCGCAGGTGCGCTTGGATTCCTCGGGCTGCTCGCCGGGATTGCTCTTGGCCAGCCAGACGCCGGTCCAGATCGGATACTGGACAACGCCGCCCTCGAACTCGGCCCAGACCGAGGCCCCTTCCTCGGGGACCAGGAACATGCCGGTGTCGTCGTTGCCGCCGTAGGGGAAACAGGGAGCGGCCCATTCGGACCAGTTCTCCCGCCCGCTGCCGAGCACGGCGGGGATCTCCAGCCGGACCCGGCCAAGGCGTTCGGGGTCGTTGTTGTCGCGCACGAAGGCCCGGTACTTGCCGTACCAGCGGTTGCGGTAGCGCTCCTCGGATTGACGGTCGCGGGTTTCAAGCATGCTCCGTCTCCCGTTTTCGACTGGTGTCCCAGGCCAGCCAGCCACCCAGGCGAACCGCCCAATACATGACCTGCCTTTTCCACAGAGGCACCCCCAGGGCAGCCATCAGTTCGAGAAAGACGCGGTCGGCAGCAATCCGCGAGACCTTGCCGGTGTGGTAGAGGTAGTCGTGAACGACGGCCGCCGGGGAATATCTCCCCCAGGGCGGCACCACGCGCCAGAACAGGCGCGGCACCGAGGCGAAGTCGGTCTCGAACCCAGCGGGCACTTCGATGATGCGGCCAACGCCGGTGCGGATACGGAACGGCTGGGTCAGCCTCGCGGTCATTCCATTGGGCAGGATCTCCACCCGAAGAGGCCCGGACAGTCCCAGCGCGGTGCCCGAAAACAGGGTCTTGGTTTCGGCGCTCATGACCGCCACCTCGCCTTGCCCGACTGGCGCACGTCGAGATGGACCCAGGAGGCATAGACGCCGATGCCGCCCTCGCGGAAGAGCGGAATTTCCTCGGCGATGACCGCCAGTTCCTCGGGCGAAACGCCTGCGGGACAGCTCACGTCGGCCGCCATGCCCAGCGTGTGGAAACTCTGCTCCGCGCCGCCCACCGCCTTGTTGTGCCGGTTGCAGCGGAAGCCGCTGGTGATGGACAGCGGTTTGCCGATGCGGTCGCGCAGCGTCTGCAGGGCGTCGACCAGGTCGGGATGGACCGCAGCCGAATGGCCGCAGCAGTTCTTGCCCTTGCAGGCGAATTCCGAACGGTTGAAATTCTTGCTGAGATCACCCATTGCCGCCTCCTTGTGTGACCGCGCCGGAATCCGCGTCGATGGTCACCATGGCTGGCGGCTCGTTTTGCGGCGTGGGCGGGGCCTCCTTGTCGTTGGGTTTGCCCTGGGACTCGGCGGACTTGTCGCCCGCGCCCTTGCCGAGGGCGTTCTTCTTGAGTTTGAGTTCGCAGAGATAGCCAGCGCCGCTGATGCTGTGGCGCACCGAGTGGCAGTAGTAGATGCCGGAAAACTTCCGTCCCACGCCCTTGATCTCGACGTTTTTCTTGGCGCGTAGCTGGGGAATGCCGATGGTGGCCGCGTCCGCCTCGACCTGGCGCAGCTCGGCCTCGCGGAATTTGCCTTCGGCGCTGTCCTGGGCGGGCTCCTGGCGCGGCTCTTCGTGAAAGCCTTCGGAACGGTCGAAGCTGGGCACGATCTGCCCCGTCTCCTGTTCCTTGAAGCTGCCTTCGCCGGTGTTGCCGTCGACCAGATAGGTCTGCTTGCCCAGGGCCGTCCGCTCGGGCGTGGTGGCGTTGTTGGCCTTGTGCTCGACCACGTCCTTCTTGCGCGGGTCGACGCCGACCGTCTTGGTCTCGACACCCGCGCCCTTGGCTCCCTGGGATTGGGTGCTGGGGCGGAACGAGCGCAGCAGGCCCTTGGTGTCGGTGAAATATTCGAGGGTCAGAAGCGGCGTCTGGTCGAGCTCGCGGGGGTGGAAATGGAGTTCGTCGTCCTGGATGTAGAAGACATAGCCGCTCACGCCGTCGCCATCGCGGTCGCGGGCCTTTTCCGCCAGCTCCTTGAGGAACTGGGCGTCCGAGATGTTGCTCTGGGTGACGCGGAGATGGGTTCCCTTGGTGGCCGTCACGACCGGTTTGAGGCCGTTGGCCGAGGCGATCTGCTCGGCTATTTCGGAATAGAGAATACCCGGCGCGGGTTTCTGCCAGACCTTCTGGTTTTCCTTTCCGGCCAGCTTGAAGCCTTTGTCGTAGGCTTTGATACGGATGGTGGGGTCGCCGTTTTCTGGGAAGTCGTAATCGATATCCTTGATGACCGCCTTCTTGCGGGGCGAGAGATTACCCACATAACCGAACCGGGAAATGATCTCGTTGCCTTCCTGGAACAGCGGATCGTCGACGAACTGCAGGTTGCGGTCGGTCACCGACAGTTCGAGGACATCCAGCTCCTCCTCGTTGTCGGTGAAGACGAACGAGGTGATCTCCTGGGTGATGTCCTTCGAGAGGTCTTGCCCCTCGATCTGAATCAGAAATGTCGGCTTGAAGGTATCCAGATCCATGCGTCTCTCCGGCGGTTCGCAGTTCCCTGCTTACTTACCGGAAGGCATGGCGAGGTGTCGGGGGGGATCAAGCTTTAGGTTTGAAAATCTTTTGGCGTATGGAGGGTGTGTGGCAATTGAGAGTTATGTGCATAACGCTTAAGTCAGGAGCAGCCTGGGCTTCCACTGAAATATTAAGTGACTGATGACTTCCAGATTGGAACATTTTTTCAGGCGCGCCCGGCCCTGGCTGTCACCTGCACTTTGTTGTTGGGCATTATTGTAGTTTCAAGGTTTGAAATTGCTTTCATTAATTAATTTTTCAAAAGTTGCCCAGAATTCTTCTTCGTAAATACCACAACTTGCACAGTCATATGTTTCACGTCGAGTTGTGGCACCATATAAATTTTGACCTGAAAAAGTAGTTGAACAGGTTGTCTCTATATCTATTGAAGTTTGGTTGTTAAGATTGGAAGTTAATGTAATGATAAAATTGAAGTCTGCATTGCCGTTTATTACTTTGCCGTTCCATGTTCCGCAATCACAAACCTTTGGTATGTTTACAAGCAATGTCTTAGTACGAACCAACCCAAGGCTTATATTTGATGCCTGGATTTCGAATCCCAGCGCTTCTAATGAGTCATTTGATGCTTTTAAAGCCTCTTCCAGTGATATATTATAGGTCTTTGTTTGTAGAAATTTCTCATTATATTTATTCTTATCGGGCCGGTTTACTGGCGCAAACGCACAAGACGATATTAATGAGAAAAAAACTAAACACAATAGTAAATGGATCAATTTCATTTAATTTCCTCCGTGGTAGCCCAACGCC
>CALFFB010000243.1 GCA_937958075.1 uncultured Geobacteraceae bacterium
ATCAGCCTGGACTACCCGGAACCGGACAAACACGACGCGGCACGCGGCACGGGAAGTTTTGACAAGGCCCTCACCAATCTGGCTCACCTCCATCGGGCCGGCTTTGGTGTATCCATTGCCCGACGCATGACGACCGGTGAAGACAGCGCCGCTGTAGATGAACGCTACCTCCCCTTATTGCGCGCCGTCGGTATCCATGAAAAAACCGCCATCATCAAGTTTCCTGAATTTCACCTGCCCGGTTCTCTGCCCGAGGTTCCCGAAATCACCGAAACCTGCATGACCCGCTATCTCAGCGCTGAGCAACGCGAAAACTTCATGTGCAATTTCAGCAAGATGATCGTCCGTAAGAACGGTCGCTGCGGGGTTTACGCCTGCACCCTGGTGGATGATGTTGCCGGGTACGATCTGGGCTCGACCCTGAAAGCCGCCATGGAAAAACGCGTCATGCTCAGTCATCACCGCTGCTATTCCTGTTTCGCCTGTGGTGCCAGCTGCTCCGAAGGTGCCTGAAACGCCGCAACAGCGGCAACAAAACAGCGGAGGTTTTATGGCCGGCTACCAGAAGAAAGTGTTGCTCCTGATCGTCCTGGCCACGGTGGTCGCCGCCTTTTTTGCTTTCGATCTGCAGCGCTATCTGACCCTGGCCGAGCTCAAAAGTCGTCAGACGGAATTTCAGCAGTTCTATGCGGCCAATCGACTCCTGACTTTGGGCCTTTACTTTGCCATTTATATCCTGGTGACCGCCCTGTCCCTGCCGGGTGCTGCCGTCATGACCCTGGCCGGCGCTGCCCTGTTCGGTTTCTGGCCGGCACTGGTTGTTGTCTCTTTTGCCAGCACCATCGGTGCGACCCTGGCCTTCCTGGCCAGCCGTTTCCTGCTTCATGACTGGGTTCAGAGTCGTTTCGGCCAACGCCTTAAAGCCATCAACCGGGGCATCGAAAAAGAAGGGGCCCTCTACCTGTTCACCCTGCGCCTGGTCCCCATCTTCCCCTTCTTTATCATCAACCTGGTCATGGGCCTGACCCCCATGCGCGCCCTCACCTTCTACTGGGTCAGCCAGGTGGGCATGCTCGCCGGCACGGCGGTTTATGTCAACGCCGGCACCCAACTGGGGCAGATTGAAAGAGTGAGCGGAATTCTCTCTCCGGGTTTGCTACTTTCTTTTGTCTTACTGGGAGTCTTTCCGCTACTGGCTCGCAAGGGGGTCGATTTTATGAAGAAGCGCACGTCACTCAAGGCGTTCCCGAAACCGAAAACCTTCGATTACAACCTTGTCGTACTCGGTGCCGGATCTGCTGGACTGGTCTCCAGCTACATCGCGGCGGCCGTAAAAGCCAAGGTCGCGCTGATCGAAAAACACAAGATGGGTGGCGACTGTCTGAATACCGGCTGTGTGCCGAGCAAGGCGCTGATCCGCTCGGCGAAGCTGCTCGCCTACGGACGGCGCGCCAGGGATTTCGGCTTCCGCAAAACCGAAACGGAATTTGTCTTCAGTGAGGTCATGGAGAGGGTTCAGCGGGTGGTGGGCAAAGTCGAACCCCACGATTCGGTGGAGCGCTATACCGCCCTGGGTGTTGACTGCATCGCCGGCGAGGCCCGCATCACCTCACCCTATACGGTCGAAGTGAACGGCCGCACCCTGACCACGCGCAGCATCATTGTCGCCACCGGCGCCTCCCCGGTGGTGCCACCGATCCCCGGCCTTGACCAGGTCGAGTACCTGACCTCCGATAACCTCTGGCAACTACGAGAACTGCCGCGACGACTGGTGGTGCTTGGCGGTGGACCGATCGGCTGTGAAATGACGCAAGCCTTTGCCCGTTTCGGCGCACAGGTAACCCAGATCGAGATGGCCCCACAGCTCATGGGGCGGGAAGATCCGGATGTCGCCGACTTTGTCCGCCAGCGTTTTACCGCCGAAAATATCAGGGTTTTAACAGGTCATACCGCCAAACAGGTGGTCGTTGCTGACGGTGAGCAGGTCCTCGTCTGTGACCACGAGGGCCAGCTGGTGCGTATCCCCTTCGACCGGATTCTTGTTGCCGTCGGCAGACACCCCAGGGTCGAAGGCTTTGGTCTGGAGGAGCTGGGCGTACGTCTGAGCGAGGGTGGCACCATCGAGACCAACGGCTTCCTGCGTACCAGCATGCCCAATATCTTCTGCGCCGGAGATGTCGCCGGCCCGTACCAGTTTACCCACGCCGCCGGGCACCAGGCCTGGTACGCCAGTGTCAATGCTCTCTTCGGTGAATTCAAAAAGTTCCCGGTCGATTATCGCGTCATCCCCTGGGTCACTTTTACCGATCCCGAAATCGCCAGGGTCGGCCTGAATGAAACTGAGGCCAAGCAGCAAAACATCGCTCATGAAGTGACCGTCTTCGAACTGGCCGAGCTGGATCGTGCCATTGCTGAAGGGGAAACCCACGGCTGGGTAAAAATTATCACCCCACCCGGCAAGGACAAGATTCTGGGGGTGACCATCGTCGGCGCCCACGCCGGTGATCTCCTCGCCGAATATATCCTGGCCATGAAACACGGCATCGGCCTGAACAAGATCCTCGGCACCGTCCATCCCTATCCGACACTGGCCGAAGCCAACAAAATGGCGGCCGGAGAGTGGAAGAAGGCGCACCTGCCCCACAGGCTACTGACCTGGATGGAGAAGTTCCACGCCTGGCGGCGAAGCTGAGCCGTTGAAACGATTCATGCTACCTGCGTGATGAGGTCGACCGTTTTTCAAACAGACAGCGCAACGGATTCCCCCCCTGACGATAAGCCCGGTGCAGACGATCGAGATCGGCGCCGCACCAGGCGGAAAAAAGAATCAGCTGGTTGATCCCTGTTGTTCTGAAGGCGCCGTGCTTCTGCCAGCGTCTGCTGGAAACGGTCAGGGGCGTGCCGGTACAGGCCAGCCCTCCGCGCTGCCTGGCCTGCTTGACCAACAGCAGATCTTCCAGAATCGGCACTTCGGGGAAGCCCCCAATGGCTTCGAAATCCTGCCGACGCAGAAAGAACCCCTGGTCTCCGTAGGGCCTTTTGAACAGGCGCGACCGCACGTTCGTGCCCCACTCGACCCAGCGCCTGCCGGTGAAATCGGCATCCACGGCAAAGGGAAAGTAACCCAGAACAACCTCCGGCTGCCGTATCACCTGGCGAATCTGGCGATCCCAGGCGTCGGGCAACCGGGCATCGGCATGCAGAAACAGCAGAATATCGCCCCTGGCCTGCTGCGCCCCTGCATTCATCTGCGTTGCCCGCCCCGGCCGGCTGCAGATAATCCTGGCGCCGGCGGCAGAAGCCGCCTCCCGCGTGGCATCGCTGCTGCCGCCGTCAACCACTATGACTTCACGGCCAAACCCTGTCAGCGCCCGTCGGACAGCACCCTCGATCTGCACTTCTTCGTTGAGGGTGGGGATAATCACGGAGATCTTCGAGGGGATATCCTCCACTTCATCAACATCGGCAAGGACCGGAAGCAGCTGATAGTCATTGACCCTTTCCAGGGTCTGGGACAGCACGGAGGCTGTGCCCCAGTCGATATCATGAAACAGATCGGGGTTAAAGCGGTTCAGGCCCAGCAGGTAATAACCACCATCGACCGCCGGACCCAGAACGCAGGATGTCGTATCCAGACGCCTGATGGCATCGGCAATGTTCGCGGTGCGGTTGTCGGGACAATCGCAGCCCAGTACCAGAACCTTGTCCGCCTGTCGGGCAAATGCCTGAGAAAAGGCGGCTTTGAGTCGCTCTCCGAGATCACCTTCGCCCTGCTCAACATAGATGTGCTGCGGCCCGAGCCACTGCCGCATCTGCTCTACGCTGCCGCCGGTATAGCAGATCTGCACCGGACAGCCGGTGCCCAGTGCCTGCGCGAGGGTATACTCCGTCATCTGTTTCTGCAGATCAGCCGCCGCTGCGGCGCCAAGCTGCGGAATCAACCGCGTCTTGGCCTTGCCGGGCACCGGATAACGGGTAAAGATCATCAGAACAACCCGGGTCTTGCTGTTTTTATCCATCATCATCAAACACTACCCCTTGACCATTGCCTCGATAGGAGCCACCTGCAGCCCGGAAACTTATTCTTTCATGAATCAATTATTCATTAGTGAATATTTTTCAGGCCACCATTTTTCACACCTCATTGCAGTGCCATTCATAAACGACTATACTTCAGCGGGTTACACGGCAAAAACACCCTTTGGCACCCTCCTTGCTCATAACCATCGTATTCCTTAAGGCGTGCCCTGACAACTCCACCTGCGACGAGAGACCATATGACCACACTTTCAGCAACCGATACTACTCTGCCCGGCATGAACGACCGCATCCAGCGCCTGCGCAAATTGAGCGTCGACACCGAGCCGAGCCTGGCCATCGAGCGAGCGCTGCACGAAACCGCCTTTTATAAAGAAAACGACGGCAAATATTCCATACCGGTGCTGCGGGCGCTGAATTTTCTCGATCACTGCCGCCGGAAGACTCTCTACATCGGCGATGACGAACTCATCGTCGGTGAGCGCGGCCCGCGCCCCAAGGCGGTGCCGACCTTTCCTGAGCTGACCTGTCACAGTGTCGAGGACTTCCACGTTCTGCGCAGCCGCGAGCAGCAGCGCTACACCATCAGTGACGAGGACATCGACACCTACGCCCGGGAGGTCATCCCCTACTGGCAGGGACGCACCATGCGCGAACGCATATTCGGCCACGTGCCGCAGAACTGGCGTGATCTGTATGAAGCGGGGCTGTTCACCGAATTCATGGAGCAGCGCGCCCCCGGCCACACCGCCCTTGACGGCAAAATCTACCGGATGGGAATGCGTGATTTTCAGCGGCAGATCGCTGAAGAAATAGAACGTCTTGATTTTCTCAACGACCCGACAGCAACGGACAGGCTGGAACAGCTCAAGGCCATGGACATTGCCTGCACCGCCGCCATCGTCTTCGCCGAGCGTCATGCCGAGCTGGCCGAGGAGATGGCCGCGACCGCCACGCCGGAACGCGCCGCCGAGCTGCGCACTATCGCCAGCGTCTGCCGCCATGTCCCCGCCCAGGCGCCGCGCACCTTCCATGAAGCCATCCAGATGTACTGGTTCGTCCACCTGGGCACCATCACCGAGCTCAACGGCTGGGACGCCATGAACCCCGGTCATTTCGATCAGCACCTGGCCCCCTTTTACGCCGCCGGGCTGAAAGACGGCAGTCTGACCCGCGATCAGGCCAAGGAGCTGCTCTGCTGTTTCTGGATCAAGGTCAACAACCAGCCGGCGCCGCCCAAGGTCGGCATCACCGCCAAGGAGAGCGGTACCTACAACGATTTCACCAACATCAACATCGGCGGCATCGACAACCAGGGGCGCGACGCGGTGAGCGAGGTCTCCTACATCATGCTGGAAGTCATCGAAGAGCTGCATATCCTCCAGCCGGGAAGCTCGGTGCACATCAGCGCCAAAACCCCGGATCGCTTTCTGGACGCCGCCTGCAAGGTGATCCGTGAGGGGCACGGCTATCCATCGATCTTTAATCCCGACGTCTATGTCACCGAGCTGCTGCGCCAGGGCAAGTCCCTGCGCGATGCCCGTGAAGGAGGCTGCAGCGGCTGCATCGAGGTCGGCGCCTTCGGCAAGGAGGCCTTTGTCCTGACCGGTTATCTCAACGTGCCGAAAATCCTGGAGATCACCCTGAATAACGGCGTCGATCCGTTAAGCGGCAAGCAGGTCGGCCCGGCCACCGGCGATCCACGTGATTTCAGCAACTACGCTGAACTTTACACCGCTTTTGTCCGGCAGCTGGAGTTTGTCGTCGACACCAAGATCCGGGTCAGCAACTATATCGACCGGATGTTCGCCAAGTACGCCCCGGCACCTTTTTTGTCGGTGGTTATTGAAGACTGCATCAGCAAGGGGCGCGACTACTATGACAGCGGTCCGCGCTATAACACCAACTATATCCAGTGCACCGGCCTGGGCACCGTGACCGACAGCCTCAGCGTCCTGAAGAAACATGTCTTCGAAGAACAAACCTTCACCATGGAACGACTTCTTAAGGCGGTGGCGAAAAACTTTGACGGCGAGGAATTCATCCGCCAGACGATTCTCAACCGCACCCCCTTCTTCGGCAATGATGATGACGCCGCTGATGATATCGCCGCGCAGGTCTATGAGGATCTGCTCGCCACCATCGACGGCAAGCCCAACATCAAGGGTGAAAGTTTCCACCTGAACATGCTCTCCACCACCTGCCACATCTATTTCGGCAAGGTGCTGGGCGCCACTCCCAACGGCCGCCTGGCGCACAAATCCATCTCCGACGGCACCTCCCCCTCCCACGGCGCCGACACCCACGGCCCGCCGGCGGTGATCCGCTCCCTGGCCAAGCTCGACCAGACCCGCTCCGGCGGCACCCTGCTCAACCAGCGTTTTCTGCCCGCCCTGCTCAAACGTGACGAGGATATCCGCAAGCTCGGTCAGCTGATCCGCAGTTACTTCACCCTCGGCGGTCATCACATCCAGTTCAACATTGTCGACACGGCGACCCTGAAAGCGGCCCAGGAGCACCCGGAAGAATATCGCGACCTGCTGGTGCGCATGGCCGGCTACAGCGATTATTTCAATGACATGAACGCCGATCTGCAGCAGGAGATCATCGAACGCACGGA
>CALFFB010000244.1 GCA_937958075.1 uncultured Geobacteraceae bacterium
TTGCCGGATAACCTCTGTTAATTAGTGAGCCATGAAAAGAGAATGGCTGGCAATCAATATCAGCGTCAGGGGTGCCCTGGTGGATCTGGTCGGGGCGCTGCTGGCGGCCCATGGCTGTTGTGGTACGGTTATTGAGGACCGCGCTCTGGACAGCTTCGAGGTTCCGGATCAGGATCTCGACCCGGAGGCCGAGTACCGGCTGACGACCTATTTTGCCACAGAGCTGTCTGCAGCGGAGCTGGTCGCTGACATCCGAACGGCCTTGCACAGTGTGCCGGTTCTGGCGCAGGAATCCATTCGCATCGCTCCCGGCGAATCGATAGGCGAAACGGACTGGGCGCATAATTGGCGGCAGCACTTCACCAGCTTCCGCATTGGTGACAGGCTACTGGTGCGGCCCAGCTGGGAACCGGAACCGGACGATGAACGTGCTGCGGTGATCGAGATTGATCCGGGCATGGCTTTTGGAACCGGCACCCATGCCACGACCAGACTTTGTCTGGAAGTGATGACCGGGATTATCGACAAGCAGGGGCAGGCTCTGCGTCTGCTCGATGTCGGCACCGGTTCCGGTATTCTGGCCATCGGTGCGGCGGCTCTGGGGTGTGATCAGATTGTTGCCACCGATATCGATCCTTCCGCCTGCGCCGTTGCCCGGGAAAACGCGGCGAAAAATGCCTGTACTGACAAGATCCTGATTACCGATGAGCCCCTGGAAACTCTTGCCGGGACCTTTGATCTGATTGTCGCCAATATTCTGGCGGAAGAGAATATTCGTTTAAGAGACGATTTTATGGCGCATCTGGCACCGGGAGGCTGGTTGATCCTCTCGGGGATTCTGCAGGAAAAAGCGGACCTGGTCAGTCGGGCCTTTGCCGGGCAGGACATCCATCAGGTGGCTTCACACCAGCAGGATGACTGGGTGTGCCTGGTATTCAGGCGCTCGTAGCCAGGCCAATGCGCTGTTTTTACGTTGAGAATCTGCCCGAGCAACCGGGGGCGACGGTTACCCTCTCCCAGGAGCTGCAACATCACCTGCTGCGGGTGTTGCGCCTGGAACCGGGAGCGGAAGTGCGCCTTTTCAACGGTCACGGCGGCTACGCCGATACCCTGCTGCTGACCGACGGCAGGGTGCAGGTGTGCCGGTTCGCAATGATGGCAGCGCCTGCCTGCCGTATCACCCTGATCCAGGGGTTGCCCAAAGGGGACAAGACCGAGCTGATTCTGCAGAAGGGGACAGAGCTTGGCGCCGACAACTTTATCCTGACGCCCATGGCCCATTGCGTCATGCGCCTTAAATCGCCAGACCGACAGCTTCAGCGCTGGTCAAAGGTCATTCAGGAAGCAGCCCGACAGTGCCGGCAATACCGGCTGCCCCGTCTGCAGCTTGCCACATCTTTTGTCGATGCGTTAAAACAGGGCGCTGATGCCGATGTCAAGCTTCTTCTCTGGGAACAGGCGTGTCAGTCTTTTGTCCCGTTCGGAGTCTACAAGGCTCCTCAGCAGATAGCGGTTGTCGTCGGGCCGGAAGGGGGAATCCGTGATGATGAGTTGAAGGTGGCCACTGAGCTGGGGTATCAGCCTGTTGGGCTGGGGCCGAGAATCTTGCGTACGGAAACCGCCGGACTTGCGATAATCAGTATTTTGCAATACCTTTATGGCGATATGACACAGGCGGCAGAATTCTCAACCGGGCGAAGGGATTGCGTGGAAAGGACTGAATCATGAGATGTCCCAAATGCGGATACAACAGTTTTGATTACCTGGACAGCTGCAAAAAGTGCGGCAAGGACCTGGTCGAATTCAAACAGCGCTATGGTTTGAAGAGCATTCTGTTGCCCGGTGCATTAGCGGCGGCAGGGGCTGCTGCCCAGGAGGAGTTTTCAGATGCGGATGCCACTGAACTGACGGGTGCGGCCCTGGCCGGGGCGTCCTCCGGGTCAACAACGGCATCAGAGGCGGGCCCGTCCTCGGCTCCGGAACCGGTCACCGAGCCCGCCGACGCTGTCGATTTCGGGTTTGATTTCATGGGAGACAGCAGTGACGATGATGATCTGACCTTTGATGAGTTGTTTGAAGACGCGGCCGACGATGAGGATGTGGAAGAGACCCTGGAAGCTCCGAAACCGACGTCGCCCCCATCTCCTCCCGAGAATTCCGAGGAGGCAGGCCCTGAGGCCGGAACAGATCCTGTGGCCGATGACAACGCCTTTTCCTTTGACCTGCCGGAAGGGGACGAGGCAGAGGATGACGAACTGGAAAATGATTTCGGTTTCGATCCGGAAGACCTGGATCTGGGTAACGAAGACTTTGCCCCTGAAGAGACGAGAAAAAACCAGGAACCACCTGCGGGATCCGGGGAGGGCCCCCAAAACCCTTTTGACTTACCGGAGTCTTCACAGGATGTGGGGGCTCCGGTAGACAAGACAACTGCTGGCAGCGATGCGCCGGAATTGGCCACTGTTAAGATGACCACCGGCGATGATAACGCAACAGACACACGCGATGATCTGACCATGAGGGCAGGCGTCAGTGACGAACCGGCGGCAGTCGTTGGTTCCAGCTTTGAGGCTGTTTCGGCAGATGTGCCGGATACGACGGACAGGGAAGGGGAGGCGGAGGCGCCTGTTGTTTCTCTGACGGGGATTCCGTCCGACCCTGTCGCGCCCCCCCCTGTAATCGAGCCGGCTCCGGCGACTCTGGTGCACCGCTGTCTGGCCTTCGTTTACGATAGTGTCATTCTCATGCTGGCCGGACTCTGTTTTCTCATTGCCGGCGAAATGACCCAGCCGAGCAGCGCTACTCTCCTGCCAAGCGCGGAGACCCTTCTTGCTTTGGCGGTGCCCTACTTCCTGATTTTCTTTTTTCTTGTCTTCAGTTACTACACCTTGTTTCATTTTCTGGCGGGACAGACACCGGGAGAGATGTTGGTCGGTCTGCGGGTTGAAACGATGGATGGAGCCCCCTTGACCCTGGTGCAGGCTTTTCTGCGCAGTGTCGGCAGCCTGGCCCAGCTGCTGCCCCTCGGCCTGGGTTTCTGTGTCGTGCTTCTGCGGCCGGATCGCCGGGGCTGGAACGACCAGTTCGCCGGTACCCGCATTGTTGCTGCCCCCGGCCGGGCTACCTGAGTCAGCCCAGGGCAAGAACTCAGCCAGACGCGGGAGGCATCCATGCCGCCTGTCATCCCATGCGCAGGGCAATAAATTGATCCAGGCCGGCACACGTCAGGTAGGGATTGTTCTGCAGCTCCCAGGCCAGGGTAGAGGTCGGGGTCGGACCGTAGTCGTGGCCCGGATAAATACGGGTTTCGGGCGGCAGTGATGCTAACCGCTGCAGACTCAGGTAGAGCTGCTCGACATCGCTTCCCGGCAGATCGGCGCGCCCGCAGCGGCTGACAAACAGGGTGTCACCGGAGATAACAGCGCCTTCGGTGACGAACACCACGGAACCGGGGGAATGCCCCGGCGTGTGCATGACCGTCAGGGCGCCGTAGCCGAGGTCGATTTTCAGCCCCTCGACAAGGGCGGTCTGGGCATCGGCAACATCGTCAGGATGTGCGCCATGCCTGGCTGAAGTCTGCTGCAGGATCAGGCTGTTGCCCCTGACGTGGTCCTGGTGGCCGTGGGTGTTCAGCAGCCAGATGATGTCAATATTTCGCTTTGCCGCCTCCGCAAGGACACGCTCGGGATGCATGGACGGATCAACCACCGCGCCTTTGCGGGTGTGGGGACAGTAGATGAGATAGGCAAAGTTATCCATGTCGCTGGCCGGGATCTGGACAATCTCTAGCGCAGCCATGGGGCGGTCTCCTGCGGCTCTTCCCGGCCGATGCGGCGGATTTCCATGTCGATAATCTGAAACCGGTCACCGGTCTTTTTTACCAGCCATTCGTCCCCTTCTTCCGGAGGCTGGGGGAATTCACGATTGCCCAGATAGACATCCTCATTGTCAATCATGCCCCACCAGTCCAGAGCGCCGGTCTGCCAGATTTTTGTCTTGAGAAAAAAAGCCATGAATCTCTCCTGTGGCAAGAAAATTCCACGTTGTAGTTGAGCCGTTATCACGGAAACCTTATAGTAACAGAGGTCTTTATCCGCGAACAACCGTCAAGGAGCGGTCATGAAATTCACCAAAATGCAGGGCGCCGGTAACGATTATGTCTATATCAACGGCTTTGAAGAACAGGTGACGGATCCGCCGTCTCTGGCCCGGCAGGTCAGTGATCGTCATTTTGGTATCGGTTCTGACGGGTTGATCCTGATTCTGCCCTCGGACCGGGCTGATGTGCGGATGCGCATGTTCAATGCGGATGGCAGTGAAGCGGAGATGTGTGGCAACGGTATTCGCTGTGTCGCCAAGTATGCCTATGATTACGGGTTGGTGACTGCCCGGACACTGTCTGTGGAGACGGGAAACGGGGTGCTGGGTCTTGACCTGTTTACCGACGATGCCGGGCGCGTTACCCAGGTCAGGGTTGCCATGGGCCGCCCCGGACTGACGCGGGGTGAAATTCCCATGACCGGTCAGGCGGACGAACAGGCGATCAACATCCCCCTGACTGTTGCGGGGCATGCACTGCAGTTGACCTGTGTTTCTATGGGCAACCCTCATGCCGTCATCTATGTCGATGAGGTGGAGAACTTTCCTGTCGCGCAGGTTGGTCCCGTCATCGAGCACCATCCCTGGTTTCCACGACGCATCAACGTTGAGTTTGTTCAGGTGCTCAGCCCCCATGAGGTGATTCAGCGTACCTGGGAACGGGGCGCCGGCGAGACCCTGGCCTGTGGAACCGGGGCCTCGGCGGTCACCGTTGCCGGTGTTCTGACCGGCCGCAGTCGGCGCACCCTGACGAATCATCTGCGCGGCGGTGATCTGGAAATGGAATGGTCGGAAAGTGGTGAAGTCTTTATGACCGGACCCGCCGTTGAGGTCTTTACCGGAGAGTATCAGCCGCGATGAAACCGGAGAAGGTCAAGGCGATTCTTTTTGATCTTGATAATACCCTGTATCCGGCACAGTGCGATCTGTTCTCCCTGATCGACGTGCGGATCAACTGCTATATGGAAGAGATCGCCGGTATCGCTGCCGCCGATGTTGATGGACTCCGGAGGCGCTACTGGCGCGATTACGGAGCGACGCTGCAGGGGCTGATTCGACATCATGATATCGATCCGGAAGAGTATCTCGATTACGTTCATGCCGTTGATGTCGCCAGCCGGCTGTTGCCGGATCCTTCCCTGCGTGAGCTGCTGGCTGAGACAACCACACCCTGTTACGTTTTCACCAACGGTTCCCGTGGTCATGCCGACCGGGTTCTCGGCACTTTGGGGCTGGCGGACCTGTTTGTGGATGTTTTCGATATCCGCATTGCCGGGTATCAACCGAAGCCCAATCCCGATCCCTACCGTCAGGTACTTAAGGTTCTGCAGCTGGAAGGTTATGACTGTGCCATGGTGGAGGATCAGCCGCAGAACCTGAAGACCGCCAAGGCTTTCGGCATGACCACGGTTTTTGTTGCCCAGGGATGCACGGCTGCAGAATCGTATCCGTTTGTCGATTGCTATCTGGAGCAGTTGCTGGATATTGGTGAGCTCCTTGGACGCTGGCAGGCGTGATGCTTATGGCGGAGACATTGCTGCTTGGTGCTCATGTTTCTATTGCCGGAGGGCTTGACCGGGCCGTTGATCGCGCTACCGCTATGGGCTGCACGGCCATGCAGATTTTCACCCGCAACGCCAGCCGCTGGCAGGCGCCGCCCCTCTCCGACCGTATGATCAAGGCGTTCAGGCAGGCGCGTGCCGTCAGCAATGTTCACTTTGTCGCTGCCCACAGCAGTTATCTGATCAATCTTGCCAGCCCCGACCTGGGTACGCGCCAGCGCTCTTTGCGGGCGTTCAGGGATGAGCTGGAGCGCAGCTGCCGGCTGGGGCTTGATGCCCTGGTCGTTCATCCCGGAGCACACATGGGAGAGGGAACTGACAGCGGGATCGCGACGGTAGTGCGCAGTTTGCGGACTGTTTGCTCACAAACTGATGCCGAAGTCGCCATCTTGCTGGAAAACACGGCCGGACAGGGAACCGGTCTTGGTGCGGCGGTAGAAGAACTGGGGGAAATCGTTCGTGCCGTAGCCGATGAGCGCCTTGGACTCTGTATCGATACCTGCCATGCTTTTGCCGCCGGCTATGATGTGCGCACCGCTGCCGGTTATGCCCGCCTGATCGATAGCGTCGATCAACACCTTGGGGTCGCCAAGGTCCAGCTTTTTCACCTGAATGACAGTAAAAAAGACCTTGCTTCACGGCTGGATCGCCATGAACACGTCGGGCAGGGGATGATCGGCAGAGAGGGGTTTCGCCAGCTGATGCGGGACGGGCGTTTTATTCACTGTCCGAAGATTATCGAAACTCCGCCGGGAGAGAATAACTGTCATGCTTTAGAAGATCTGGCGCTGCTCAAAGAACTGGCTGGATAATGGTTGATAACAACCCAAAACGAAAGAGACACCTATGCGCGCGGTAGTGCAACGAGTCAACAACGCAGGGGTTACGGTGGCCGGCAGCAGAGTGGCGACGATAAGCACCGGATTGTTGGTTCTGCTTGGTGTTGAGCAGGGTGACGGACAGCGGGATGCCGATTATCTGGCAGAGAAAATTGCCGGATTGCGGATCTTTGAAGACGTCGATGGTAAAATGAATCTGGCCATCGGCGACATCCAGGGAGAGGCTCTAGTCGTTTCGCAGTTTACCCTTCTGGGGGATTGTCGCAAGGGCCGCCGTCCAGGTTTTTCTGCGGCGGCAGTTCCTGATATGGCAGAGCCGCTGTGCAATGCTTTTGTTGCGGCCCTTAAACGCGCGGGTGTTCCGGTTCAGACTGGAGTTTTCAGGGCGGAAATGGCTGTAGACCTGGTCAATGACGGGCCGGTGACTCTGCTGCTCGACAGTCGTAAGTTGTTTTGACTGTGCAGCGAAAACGACAACACGGAGGCAGGTATGAGTGTTCGCGCTGTGATCCTCTGCAGTATTTTTTCTCTGCTGCTATCATCTTCTGTCTGCGCTGAAATCTATTCGTGTCGTGACAAGCAGGGACGAATCCATGTTTCGGATAATCTCCAGACATTACCTGATGAATGCCGTGCCGAAGCACGACAACTCCAGGCAACGGATCCGGACAACCTGCATTATGTGCCGGATGCCGGTTCTGTAACAACGTCGGACCCTCGTGTCGAGGGATTCGTCAGGGAGCAGCAACACCGTCGGCAGGAACGTGAAGAAGCTGCTGAACGTCTGCTACAAAAGGCCGACGAGTTACTTTCTGTTTATCAGCAGGCTCAGAAAGATCGTCGCAATGCTGTCAGGAGCTGGTCTTATGCTTCCCGGCAAAATATTCAAAAGGCTCAACAGCAGATCGCGAATGTACGCATGGAAAAACAGCAGGTTTTGGAAGAGTTGGAGCAGTGGCGTTTTTCTGCAGAGACGAAGGACCGAATCCGCCGGACTCTGGATGGGATCAGCGACACAGATTGATGCTGCGATCTCCCGGCCGGCCCGCAGTCTGTGTGCTCATGCCGGCCGGAAGGTGAAAACAGGATTTATCAGCGACCGGTCGTCATCACATCCTGTGGATAGATCTTAGTATAGTGTTCCTGGCCCCCTTCGAGGAGCAGCATCCGACCTGGTTCAATGCCATGTTCCTTGAAGTAATCATAGGCACGGCGGGCACCGCTGCCGCCACGCGGACAGATGATCACGATCTCAGTGTCTGAGCCTTTGACGTGAGCGAGTACGGGATCGAGCTTGCGGTAATCAGATTTTGATTCCAGAGGTCTGGCAAAAGTGGGTATCGCCGTTGGCAGAAAGCCTTTGGCGTATTCCTTTTCCGTCTGGGTTGAAAAGAGGGTCAGGCGCCCCTGCTCAATGTCACCACGGTCAAGACGGGTTTTCAGATCCTGTGGACTGATGCTGTTGTAATCCTCTGCCAGTACCCAGGTTGTTGATCCGGTTGACAGCACGAACGCTGTCACCAGCAGCAGGTTGATCAGGCATTTCTTCATTTTTTGGTCCTTTCATCCGGGGTGTTGTCAGGCGGGCGCCGGCAGGCTTTTGCTGTCAGCGTTGCTGGCGTGCTGCCGTACACGCAGTCGGCGCAGACTAGGAGATTGAGGTACGGGAGTCAAATGGATAATTTTCATAAAACCAATTACCGTCATTGAAAATACCAATGAGTGGACACATGACCTTACGTCAGTTGGAACTCTTTGTTGCGGTTGCCGAATCCGGGAGCTTTTCGAAGGGGGGAGAGCTTGTGAGCCTGACACAGTCAACCGTCAGTCAGCATATTGCCGCCTTGGAGGAGTCATTCGGTCTGAAGCTGATTGATCGGACGGGCAGGGGGATTGCTCTGACATCCGGTGGAGAATTATTGCTGCAACAGGCGCGCAGGGTTCTGGCTGAGGTTGCTGATTTACGCCAGAATCTGTCCCGTTTTGTCGGGATGCAGGATGTTCGGGTCAGTATCGGGGCCAGTAATATCCCGGCAAATTATCTGTTGCCTGACCTGTTGCCTGTGCTTCGACAACAGTATCCCGGCTTGCAATTGCAGGTCATTACCTCAGACAGCAAGCAAGCCCTGGAAGCGGTTCGGCTGCGGCAAGTCGAGCTTGGATTCGTCGGTGTGCACGTCAAGGACGCACTGTTAACAGGCTTGCCGGTTTGTCGGGATCGACTGGTCTTGATTGTTGGCGCCAACCATTCCCTGCGCCGGGTCGGCAGAATTACCCTGGCGGATCTGGCAGGGCAGGAGATGATTCTGCGTGAAGCCGGATCAGGGACCTATCAGAATCTGCTCCAGGCCCTCAACGATGCCGGCTTCGATCCCGACCAGCTCAACGTTGTCGCCCGTTTCGGCAGTAACGAGGCCGTACGACGAGCTGTCATCAACGGTTCCGGCTGCGCCTTTGTGTCGGATTTGTCCATTCGTGATCATCTCAGACGTGAGGAGGTTTTTGCTGTTGCCGTGGATGGACTGCAGATTGAACGCCAGCTGTCTCTGGTGTATTTAAGCCAGCGACACCTCTCACCGGCGGCGCGGACGGTGATCGATCTCATCAGCGAATACTGCAGTGTAAGTGCCGGTTGTTGTTAGGCTGTCGACATTTTACTTTGCAGATTCAGCGATCTGGGCTAATATCCCATTTGATAACATCTGTTAATCATTCATCTTCTCATGTGATAGCCCGCTATGATGATAAACTCAGGACCCTTCTGCGCCCAGTCGTGGGACGCGGCTGCCAAGGGTTATGCGCCCCTCGAAGAGCTCCTTGATATTCCCGCCATTCAGACGTTAATGGATGATTTCTATCTGTTGACGAAAATTCCCATGGCTTTACTCGATATCAGCGGCAAGGTACTCATCGGTGTCGGTTGGCAGACCATCTGCACCAGGTTTCACCGCGTTCATGCCGAAACCAGCCGTCATTGTTTTGAAAGCGATACGCAGTTGACGACGGATGTGCTTCCGGGTGAGTTCAAGCGCTACAAGTGTAAGAACAATATGTGGGACATCTCCACGCCCCTGTACCTGGCGGGCCGACATGTGGGCAATCTTTTCGCCGGTCAGTTCTTCTTTGAAGAGGAAGAGATCGATTACGAACTGTTTCGCTGCCAGGCCCGGCGTTACGGTTTTGATGAAGGGGAATATCTCGCCGCTCTTGATGCCGTTCCCCGCCTCAGTCAGGAGAACATCGAAACCGGTATGCGCTTTTTCGCCAAGCTTGCGCATTTTCTTTCGGAATATGCTTTCAAGACGATCCGCGATCTGGAGGAACGCAAGCGGGCGGAGTTGCGTCTCTCGGTAGAGCTGGCTATCAGTAACACCCTGGCAACGGAACCGACAGTTGCTGACGCCATACCGAAAATACTCAAGGCAATCTGCTCTTCCATCGGCTGGAGTGTGGGTGTCGTCTGGTGGCAGGATCCGCAGACGAACACGCTGAAGGTCATCCACGACTGGCAGCGTGACGGTTTTTTTGTCGACGCTTTTGTCAAGGCAGGGCGCACACTGCGTTTCCGCCCCGGCGAAGGCCTGCCCGGGCGCACCTGGACGGCGCGTGAGGCAATCTGGATCGAGGATATTGCTACTGACGGCAACTTCACCCGCAAGGCAGAAGCCCTGAAGTACGGTTTGACCAGCGCTTTTGCCTTTCCTATTGTGCTGTCAGGAAAATGCGTCGGAATAATGGAGTTTTATTCCGTTGTTCCGAGAAAACCGGATCCGGAATTTCTGCAATACGTGACCCCTCTGGGCAGCCAGATCGGCCAGCTGATTGAGCGCAAGCAGGCGGAAGAGGCCCTGCGGGAATCGGAACGACGCTTTCGGGAAACCCTGCAGAACAGCCGCCTGATAGCGATTGAGCTGGATCGTGAGGGGAAGGTGCTCTTCTGCAACAACTTTACCCTGGAACTGACACAATGGGAGCGCGAGGTTGTTTACGGGCATAACTGGTTTGAACGTTTTGTGCCTGACGGCGCAAAGCTGCTTGACCTCTACAAGCAGTGGATTGCCACCAACACCATGCCCCTGCATTATGAAAACCACATCCTTACCCGCGACGGTGACGAGCGCCTGATTTCCTGGAACGTCACCATTTTGTATAACGTCTCAGACAAAGAAGCCAGTGGCGCGGCGGCCATTGGCGAGGATATTACCGAACGCCGGCAGTATGAAGAGCGACTGCAATATTTAAGCACCCATGATACGCTGACCGGGTTGTTCAACCGCATGTTCTTTGATGCAGAGATGGAACGCCTCGCTGCCAGCAGGCGCTATCCGGTCAGTGTTATCATTGTCGACCTCGATGGCCTGAAAACCGTCAATGACGAGGCTGGTCATGCCGCCGGTGATCAACTGATTCAACTGGCGGGGGAGGTTCTGCGTCAGGCGGTCCGCCCGGAAGACGTGGTTGCCCGTATCGGCGGCGATGAATTTGCCCTGCTTCTACCCCAGACGGCAAGTGCCGATACTGTGGTGGCACGGATTCGCAACAGTCACAAGGCAATTGTTGTCGCTGGCAGAAAGGTCGCGTTGCAGCTCTCCCTCGGCGCGGCGACTGCACGTAGCGGTGCTCAGCTCAGGGATGCCATGGCCCTGGCAGATGCCCGCATGTATGCGGACAAAAAAAGTAAAAAAGAGTCAACCGGACAGGGAAAGGTCAATGGAAGACAAAGTCAATAATCTGATTGTTACGTTTCTCGATCTGCTCAATCTTAACGATTCCCATGCCTGGATTTATCAGGTCTTTATCATAGTTCTGCTGACTCTGCTGGTGGCATATGCCGTCAAGAAGGGGTTTGATCATCTCGAACGGGTGGCTCTGAAAACGCGCACGTTCTGGGATGATCTGTTGGTCAGTTCGGCGCGCAAACCGGTGCGCATGTTTATCTGGGTTAACGGTCTGCTGTGGGCGACGGAGGTGGTGCGGCAGGTTTCCAACGAGCCGATTTTCAATGTGATCGACCCGTTGCGCGAGGTGTCGTTCATTGTCATCTTCGCCTGGTTCATGACCCGTTTTATCAATAAGGGGGAGCTGACCGTCCAGAATCCGAGGCGGGTCGACAAGCCCCTGGATGCGACCACCGCCTCGGCCCTGAGCAAGCTTCTGCGCCTGTCGGTGCTGATTACCACCGGCCTGGTGGTGTTGCAGACCCTCGGCTTCAGTGTCTCCGGAGTGTTGGCCTTTGGTGGTATCGGGGGTATTGCCGTCGGTTTTGCCGCCAAGGATCTGTTGGCCAATTTTTTCGGCGGCCTGATGATCTATCTCGATCAGCCCTTCAAGGTAGGTGACTGGATTCGTTCCCCCGACAAGGAAATCGAGGGGACAGTGGAGCACATCGGCTGGCGCCTGACCCGCATCCGTACCTTCGACAAGCGGCCCCTTTACGTGCCCAACGCCACTTTTGCCAGTATCTCGGTGGAAAACCCCTCGCGCATGACCAATCGCCGTATTTTTGAGCATGTGGGGGTGCGCTACGCCGACGGCAGCCGGGTTGCGACCATCGTTGCGGAAGTGAAAGAGATGCTCCGCGCTCATCCCGCTATTGCCGCGGATCAGACGCTGATCGTCAATGTCAACCGCTTTGCCGCCTCGTCCATCGACTTCATGGTCTACGCCTTTACCAAAACAACCAACTGGGTCGAGTTCCACGGCATTAAAGAGGATGTCATGCTCAAGATCATGGCGATTATCGAAAGCCACGATGCTGAAATCGCCTTCCCGACCCAGACCATTCATCTGGCCGCCGAGCCTGATCCGGAAACGGAAGCGCTGTCAGGCTGACAGAGTCTGGGCGCGAGGATGGATCATTCTGTCACGGCGAGGGTTTTCCATTGGCCTCTGTTGAAGCGCAGGTAGAATAGACCGGTGCTGATCAGCAGAAAGACGATGAATGTCAGCCAGACAACAATGGGACCCAGATGCAGGATTTTCAGACAGACATAAACGATGGGCACCAGCAGCCAGTGCATTGACACCGACAGTCCCATGGCCCACAGGGTGTCGCCGGCGCCGCGCAGGGTGCCGCTGAACACCACCATCATCGCATCGGCCAGCACGTAAAAGGCGGCGAGCCTGAGCATGTCGACGGCCAGGGGCGAGGCCAGTTGAAAGACAGTGCTGTGGTCAGTCGGGGCGAACACCTGCACCAGTTGGTCTGGAAAAATCACGAACAAAATGAAAATGACGCCGGAGTAGGCCCAGCCCAGTTTCAGCCCGGAATAGGCGGTGCGCTCGGCGATCTCCGGAGATCCCCCTCCCATGTAGCGACCGACCAGGCTGACAATACCGATCTGTAATCCCAGCAGGGGCACAAAGGAGACCATGTCCCAATTGAAAACGATGGTCACCGCCGTCGCGGTCACCGTGCCATGACTGTGAAACAGCAGGACAATCAGGGTGAAGGCCAGCAGGTTGAGGAACATTTCGGCACCGGCCGGTGATCCATAGCGCAGCAGCTTGAACATGATGCGGCGCTGGTAGGTCAATCCGGCAGTGACGGAGAATTCCCGCTGATTAGGTTGACGCAGATAGGTTGCCATGAGCATTGCCAGAGCACAGAAACTGCCGAACAAGGTGCCGTAGGCGGCGCCGCGCAGGCCAAGGGCCGGAAAGCCGAAATGACCGAAAATAAGGACATAGTTGGTGCAGCTGTTGATCACGAGGGCAATCAGCGCACTGATCATGACCACGCGGGTTTGTCCGATACCGGAAAAAAAACCCGCCAGAGCTGTCCGCAGCAGAACCAGGGGGGTGCCCCAGAGCAGAATGTCGAAATAGATCTGCTGCTGCGCACGCTGGACATCCGGGATGTCCATCAGTCCGAACAGCAGGTGAACGACGGGACGGCAACCGAAGATGATCAGGGTCGCCGGAATTACCAGCAGCGCCGCCTGGGTGACGACGACACTGCACTGGGTTTTCTGGCCGGCACCCAGATATTGGGCGACCAGGGCGGTGGTGTAGCCGATGAGACCAATGAAGAAGGTCATCAGCATGAAGCTGCTCAGACCGCCGGCCATAGCCGCGTTCATTGATTCCGGCCCGATGCGTGACAGAAACAAGCGATCAATAAAGATCAGCAGGGTCTCGCAGGCATGGGAAATGACCATCGGTGCGGCAATGGCAAAGGTCTCGCGCAGACCGCCGGGAGTTAATATGTCGGCTTCAGGATATTTTCGCACGGCTGATTTCATCACTTCGGCTGCAGACCAGCTGATCTGCAGCGCTACAAGGTTTTTGTTGCACAGGTGACGCCGGCGGTGCCCGGCCGGTGTCAGCCGTGTTGCCTGCGCAGGGCCAGGGAGGCATTGGCGGAAAAGATGAGGAACGCGCCGATCCAGCCGGTCACCGTCAGCACCGGATCAGCGACCAGAATGGGGCCCAAAAGGGCCGCCATGAGGATTCTGCTGGAAGACAGAATAGATCCTTCAACGGCCGTGACAAACACAAAGCCGTAGGTCAGCAGGTACTGTCCCAGGACTCCGGCTGCGGAGCAGGCAAGAAGAAAACCGAGTTCGGTGCGGTCAGGCCAGAAGATTTCTTCGTGAAACAGAAGAAAAATCAAGACCATGCCCAGTCCGAACATGTAAAACAGGATGGTCTGGGAGTCGTGATGCTGGCGGCTGAGGTTGAGGTAGATGATCGCCGCTGCAGCGGTGATGCCCGACGCCAGCCCCCACGCACTTCCCGAGCCCAGGGTCATCTCCGATGGCGCCAGTACCAGCCAGATACCGATAAAGGCCACCGCAGCGATGATAAATGAGAGCAGGTCGCGCTGCCCTTTCAGGAAAAACCAGGAAAAAAGAGCAACAAACAGAGGGTAGGTCATGTTGAGAATGTTGGCCTGGGCGACCGACCCGATGCTTACGGCCTGGTAAAAACAGAAAACGGCGACGGTATTGGCGATTGTACGGCCGATAAGATAGTGATGACGGCGTGGTTTGAGGGGTTGGTGCTGGATGCACATGGTGATTGTCACGACGACAAAACCCAGAAAAAAGCGGGCGAACACAAAATAGGCAGAGGCGATGGTGACATAGGCATCGGCCCAGCGGATGATCAGGGTCGCCAGATAGAAGAAAAACGCCGAACCGAGTACGGCGCACCAGCCAATGGCCTGGCGGGAAAGCAGGGGCGACCTGGTGAAGTTGTTTTCCATAAAATCTTTCAGTTCATCAATGGCAAGAAGATTTTTCTTCGAACGAACATCTTTAATGAACAGAAAGTCCATTAAACGTTGGATTGTTTTAGGTTTTTGCCAAGATTCCAGGCGAGTCAGTGTTTGCGACGGAAGAGTCCGGTTTTCAGGCTGGAAATACGATCCAGGAAGAGCAGGCCGTCCAGATGATCAATCTCGTGCTGAATGGCGATGGCTTCAAAGCCGTTGGCACGAATAACACGGCGCGTATTGTTCTCGTCCTGATACTGTACAACGACTGTTTCGGCACGGGTGACGTTTCCTGTATATTCCGGTACCGACATACAGCCCTCGCGAGCTTCGCATGAGCCTTCGCGCTCAATGATTTCCGGGTTGACCATCTGCATCAGGCCATGATTGTCCTGCTTTTTTCCCAGCTTGCTTTTCGATACATCAACCACCACGGCACGACGCAGGTCACCGATCTGCGGGGCGGCAATGCCGACTGAGTGGCCGGCGTCGACCATTGTATCAACCAGATCCGTCAGCAGGTCACGTACGGAATCGTCGAAATCAGCAACAGGCGCGGATACCTTTTTAAGCGTGGGATCGGGGTAGACCAGTACTGTTCTTGCAGCCATGTGTTACAGCTCCACCGCGATGAGGGAGCGAACGGATATATCGACCTGCAGTTGTTGTTGCAGTTCTTTCATCCACTGCTCGACCACATCGATTTCGATGTTTTCCGGTAACACCGCTTCAAGCATCATCACATACACCGGTTTTTCCGCTGTGCCGATGAGCTTGGTGTTCAGGTCGGTGATATTGATCTGCTGCTCACCCAGCACTTTGGCGACCTGAAATACAATGCCCGGTTTGTCGGCACCGTAGACGGAAATCATGCACTGCTCCCCCTTAAGAGCAGGACGGATCTCACCCCCCGGTTTCATGGTGCGGATAAAGACCGACAGGTTGGTTTCCTCTAGCTGTCTGAAGTCCTGCTCAAATTGCTCTTTCGCGGTAATCTGCGGATTGGAAATGATCAGGATCATGGAGAACTGACCGCCGAGAATGGAGCAGCTGGAATCGGCAATGTTGAACCCCTGCTCATAGAGAATTTTGGTGACCTGGGCAACGATGCCGGGGCGGTCTCGTCCGATAATAGTCAGGGCAAAGTGCTGCATGATTCCTCCTGGTGGCTGAAGGGTGAAGGCCTCTGGGTCGGCAATGAATAATGCCCGATTTCAATCCGGCAGGCAAGAGCGGGATTAGGCCGGAAGTATGACAGGAGCGATATCAGGCACAGGGACGGTTGTGGAGTGACGAGTGGAGCTCATGTCTGTGACGACGTATCGATAGAGAAGATCAGACAGGAATGCGGTCCATGATCAGCACTGTAAAAAGCAAGGCCATGGACAGGTTTATCAGGTGGAAATGCTGGCGGGACGTTTGTTGCAGGTTGTTCCGGCTGGTTTTGATCAAAACCAGGAAAAGCAGGACTTGTCCGCAAATAAAGAAAATCTCCAGGACTGAATGGCTGATAAAGTTGAACAGAGGAAACAGCATGTAGGAGAGAAATAGACTGGCGATCCAGAAATTGTTGATGCGTAATAAGCGTGGCGTCGGAATTGTGCGAAATAGATCGGGCAGGCCGCTTCGCTTCAAGTCCTCCCGATAATGACACAGCAGCAGCCAGGTGTGGGGGATCTGCCAGACAAACAGGGTGCCGGCCAGTATCAGCGCTTTTTGTGCAGACAGATCAGCACCGGCAGCGGTCCAGCCGATCAATGGTGGCAAGGCGCCACAGAGAGCGCCGGGCAGGGCGGCAAACGGGGTAAGACGTTTCAGTGGTGTATAGACGCCGTTGTACCAGATGAGGGCAAAAAAGCCGAGGAGCGCGGGGAGGGCAGCCGGCAGCTGCGAAAGCAGGAACAACCCGCCTCCAATCTGAATGGCGGCCAGAACCAGCACAGATCCAGTTGACATGAGACCGGCAGGAAGCGGGCGTTGACGGGTACGCTGCATGCGCGCGTCAAGATCCTTCTCCTGCCACTGATTAAGGGCAGAGCAGCCACCCGCCAGCAGACCGATGCCGGCACAAACCAGCAACAGTCTGCTGTCCCAACCACCGGCAGCGAACAGGTAGCCTGCCAGGGCAGAGAGGACCACCATTGTTGATAACTCCAGCCGCGTCAGTTGACGAATAGCCTGCCACCCGTTGCGCAGAAGAGAGACCCCGAGGACAACGGATGTATCGTGGCGGAATCCGGACAAGAGAGCCTCGTTATTGCTGGAGCAGATGATTGATGATGGCGTCGATCTCTGCATCCTCCAGATAGTCGGATGGGGGCATGATGTCGGGATAGCCCTTGACAATGTCAGCTCCCGGCTGCAGCAAGGCACGGCGCAGATAGTCGGCATCGACTTTTTGCGTGATGTCCTCGCCGTCACGCATCAGGGTGACGGAACGGGCACCGATCCCCGCGAACGTCGGTCCTACGCTCTGGCTGCCGTCGGTGGAATGGCAGCCGAGGCAGCCGTTGACTTCAAGGAGCTTGCCGCCGTCCAGTTGCTGCTGACCTGCTGCAGGGTCGTCACGCCCCATGAGATAATCGACGACAGCCTGCAGATCCTCTGCGCTGATGGTTTCCTCGTTGTATGAGGGCATCATCGGCGCGAAACCGGAAACAACTTCGGCATTGGCATCACGGATAGCGCGCGCCAGATACGCATCGTCAATAGTTGTCTCGTGGATCTGGCCCTCAACTTCGACCTGACGCGATGCTCCGGCCAGCTCAAAGAGGGAGGGGCCGATACCATCGCTGCCGTCGGTGCTGTGACAGCCCAGGCAACCCTGTTCCTGCATGACGACCAGACCGCGGTGCTCGCCCGCAGGTGCCTGGCCGGCTGCGAGCCATGCCCTGTAGTCGTCAGCGCTCAATACTTCGATGGTGGTGAGCATGTCGGCATGGCCGGCGCCGCAATATTCGGCGCAGAATATATCGTAGCTGCCGGGCTCCGGCGCCTGAAACCAGACGAAAGTCTCCATGCCCGGTACCGTGTCTTTTTTGATGCGGAAAGCCGGCACGAAAAAGCTGTGCAACACGTCGACGGAGTGCAGGCGAACCATGACCGGCGTATCAACGGGCACATAAAGACGACTTTCACGACGACCGTCTTCGTATTCAAATTGCCAGGACCACATCCGCGCTGTTCCCTTGACCTCCATCGCGCCATCCGGTACTTCCGTCAGGCCGACATAGTTGGTCCAGCCATACCAGAACATGGTCAGTACGATGAGAGTCGGAAGGATGGTCCACACCGATTCAAGCACCAGGCTGTGATCGACATTGGAGGTGGGCTCGGGGTGGCGGCTGCGATGGTAGCGAATGACAAAATAAATGGTAACGACGGTGATCCCCAGCAGGAGCAGCAGCGACAGGCCGAAGATGTAGATCAAGACACTGTCCACCGCCTGGGCGGTCGGATTGTTGGCCGGTAGCAGGGTCACGGGAGCACCTCCCGGTAAAGAACATCGGTAAAGGTCAGGCCGATGAAGATCGCCAGAATAACAATCATGATCAGCAGGCCGATTTTGAAGAGGAGGGTTTCCTGTTTCAGATGCATGAAAATCAACAGGACCAGAGCAGATTTGCAGGAAGCGACACTTAATGCGACCCAGATATTGAGGGCGCCGAGATCAACCTGGGCCACGGCAACAGTGATGACGGTCAGAACCAGCAAGGCAACCCAGGTCAGGATAAATGTCCGGTACGGTACCGGTTCATGTTTTTCTTCCGACATTCTCTCCTCCAGGGGTCAGATAATCAGATAATAGAGTGGAAAAAGGAAAATCCACACCAGATCAACAAGGTGCCAGTAGAGAGCGGAGTTCTCCAGGAGCACATAGCGGTCGCTGGTCACTTTACCCCTGGCCACCAACACCGCGACCACGCCGATGAGGGTGGCGCCGATCAGCACATGCAGACCATGCAGACCCGCGGTAAAGTAGTACAGGTTGAAAAATGAAGCGACGCCGGGGCCCATCTCCAGAAGGGTTTCCGAGGCGGGATAAATCCCGAGGCTGATCTCGTGTGACCACTCGAAGTATTTGTTGATGAGAAACAGTATCGCCAGGGCGATGGTCACAACACAGAGGTTGATGCAGGTGCGAATCCGGTTGCGTTGAATGGCGGTAATGGCCAGAGCGATGGTCAGGCTGCTGGTCAACAGGACAACGGTGTTGACCGCGCCAAACCAGACATTAAGCTTGTTGCTGGCAAGGATATAGGCATCGGTATATTTGGTGACCGCCACGCCATAGAGGAGAAAGAGGCCACTGAAAAGGATCACCTCGGTGTACAGGAACAGCCACATGCCGAAGCGGGCGCCGGTATCGTCGCGATGTTCATGGCTCATCAGCAGTGACTCCTTGATAGTCGTAGGGGCCGCGGGTGACGACAGGATCCTCTTCACCGAAGTTCTCCATCGGAGGCGGTGAGGGAACAAACCACTCCAGGGTCGCTCCCCCCCAGGGGTTCATGCCAATGACGGGACCTGACCGCAGGCTTTTGAACAGATTGACAAACATGACAATCAGGCCGAGGGCGAGAATCCATGAGCCGACCGTGGCAACCATGTTCAGGGTGTGAAACTCGGGCAGATAGTCGTAATAACGGCGCGGCATTCCCTGAATGCCGACGGCCTGCATGGCCATGTAGGTCACATTGAAGCCGACGAACAGCAGCCCCCAGGAGATGACGGCGGTTTTCTGGTTGTACATGCGGCCGGTAAATTTCGGCAGCCAGTAGTGCAGGGCAGCAAAGAAGGCGAAACCCGTGCCGCCGAACATGGTGTAGTGAAAGTGACCAACGACAAAGGTGGTGTCGTGCAGATGGATGTCGCTGGCCGCGGCCCCCAGAGCCAGGCCGCCCAGACCACCGATAGCGAACTGCAGAATAAAGGCCAGGGCGAAAAGCATGGGCGGTGCCAGCTGTATCGAACCTTTGTAGAGGGTGGAAATCCAGTTGAAGATCTTGATAGCGCTGGGAATAGCAACGATGAAGGTCAGCAGCGAGAAGACGAGAATAGCGAAATCACTCATGCCGCTGGCATACATATGGTGAGCCCAGACAAGGGAGCCGGCAAAGGCAATAGCCAGACTGGAAATGGCCATGGCCCAGTAGCCGAACATGGGCTTGCGTGAAAAGGTCGGAATGATCTCGGAAATGACACCCATGGCCGGCAGGATCATGATGTACACGGCCGGGTGGGAGTAGATCCAGAACAGGTGCTGAAAAAGAATCGGATCGCCGCCGCTGGCTGCGTCAAAGAGGCCGGCGCCGAAAAACCGTTCGAGCATCACCAGGACCAGGGTGATGCCCAGCATCGGCGTGGCCAGTACCTGAATCCAGGCAGTGGCGTAGAGTGTCCAGACGAACAGGGGCAGCCGCCCCCAGGTCATCCCCTCAGCCCGCAGGCGGTGGATGGTGGTGACAAAGTTGATGCCGGTCAGGATAGATGAAAAGCCGAGCATGAAGGCGGCAAATACGGCCAGGTTGACGTTGGTCGTGGTCTGGGTGCTGAAGGGGACGTAGAAGGTCCAGCCCGTATCCGGGGGACCTCCGCCGGAAAAGATAGCGATGACGGCGAGCACCGCGCCGCTGATGTAAAAGTACCAGGAGAGCAGGTTGATCCGGGGGAAAGAGACATCCCGGGCACCGATCTGTATGGGCAGCAGCAGATTGCCGAAAGCTGCCGGTATGCTGGGGATGATGAACAGAAAGATCATGATAATGCCATGCACCGTAAAGGTGGCATTGTAGGTCTGGGCACTCATGATATGCTGCCCCGGGGCAAAAAGCTGCAGGCGGATAGCGAGGCCCAGCCCTACAGCCACCAGGAACATGGTGGTGATGCAGCCCAGATACAGCATGCCGATCCGTTTGTGATCGGTGGAGAGGAGCCAGCCGAGCAGGCCCGGACGCGGACTTTCACTGTAGAAGCCGGTTGATTTTAAGGGGGTTGTTGTCATTTTTTCTTCTTTCTACCACCAAGGATCAGAAACAGGAAAAAACCACCGAGGGTCAGCAGGATAACCGTACCGCTGACGCGCATCAGATTAAAAACATAGCGCCGGTTCTCCGGATCATAGCTGAAGCAGTACTGCAGAGCCTTGCGGATGGGTTTGCCGATACGCCCTTCGCCGGCTTCAATGAGGGCCATGGTCAGATCAAAGGGAGAGATGGTGGTACCGATCAGGTAGCGGGCAATGGTCCCGTCGGCCGCCACCACGAACATGGCCGTAGGATGAATAAAGTCATCCTTCTCCTGGTAGAAGTAATAGCCGGCGGTGTCGGTCAGGCGCAGGATGGATTGCTGGTCCCCCGTGAGAAAATGCCAGGCCTGGGGTGGGAAGTCCATCTGGGTTGCGGTCAGAAAGGTATTTTTGGTGTGGGCCGCCAGCTCTGGTGTTTCTTGCGGATCAAAGCTGAAGGTGACCACCCGGTAGTCTTCGCCCGGGGTCAGGCGCACCTGTGGCAGGGTTTTGGCCAGGCCACCGAGGAGCATATTGCAGACGTTGCGGCAGCTGTAGAAAACCGGTACGACAATTGTCGGCCGATCAATTAACTGCTCAAGCTCTATCTGTGAACCATCAGAATCCGTGAACGTAAGATCAAGTGGAATTTTGGTTCCGAGTTTCTCAATCAGGTCGACCCGCCGCTCACTATCCCCTTCATCCGTGGATGACTGGTGTTTCTGGTGATGCTGGTGTGACGGTGATTCATGGTGCTGATGATCGGATTCCTCGCTGTATCCGGTCACCGGCAACAGCACAAGGACAGCAAATATCATCATCAAAAAACGCACAGCAGCTCCTTGCAGAAACAAAAATATGTTAACAATAACTTCAGGTGTTCAGCTTGTTGTTCACGGGGAAGGTCAGCATGCCCCTTAAATGCCCCTTAACAGGGGACTTGCGCATGCCCATCCCTTGATAGCTGTGTTGGCCGCTTCGGGCCACGCAACACAATACGGGGGAAACGTCCCTAAGCTAACCCACTTAGCGATCTTTTGTAAATACGCAGTCGAATGTCTGCGATACTTGTCTGTGCATGGAAACAGTAAAGGACGATGATGAATAGCGGATGGACAAAAAATCCCGGGCGTAACCTGTTCTCACACTGGCAGCTGTGGCTGGTCGTTCTTTTGGTGGTGTTGGTGACGGCATCCCACTATCTGACCTCGACCCTGCACGCGCCCTATCATGATATCTACCGGCGACTCTACTACCTTCCCATCGTTCTTGCCGGCATTTGGTACGGCCTGAGGGGCGGCCTGTTGACGGCAGCATCCGTGTCGCTGTTGTATCTGCCCCACGTCCTGTGGCAACTGGTTCCCTTTCACGGCAACCTGCTCGAGCAAGTGCTAGAGATGCTCATCTATCATGTTGTCGGCGGTGTGACCGGGCTGCTGTCCCAACGTGAACGCAAACAGCAGCAGCTGTATCGGCAGACGGCGGAGCGTTTAGAGCGCAGTTACGCGCAGTTACGTAGTCAGGCCGATGAGCTGATTGCCGCTGAATTGGAACTGCGCCGCAAGGAGCGGTTGTCAACCCTGGGGCAGATGAGCGCTGAACTGGCCCATGAAATCCGCAATCCACTGGGCTCCATCCGGATGGCCGCCGAGGTGGTGACGGAAGGGTTGACCGAGGATGATCACCGCTATGAATTCGGCCGGATTCTGCAGAAAGAAGCCCAACGGCTGAATAGCGTGCTCGAGGACTTTCTAGGGCTAGCACGCTCTCCCGCAGAGGAAGCAGAGGATGTTTCCATGGCAACAATGTTTGCCGAACTCAAACTGCAATTGGCTTCGGCGGCAGCACCCGCCCGTGTTGAAATCAATATTGAAGAAACCGATGAAATCGTGTCGGTGCCGCCGGTTCCCCTGCGCCAGGCGCTGCTGAATTTGGCGCACAACGCCATACAGGCCATGTCCGGCGGCGGGGTGCTGACTCTGGCAGCCCGGCGTGAGAATGAGCAGATCCGGTTGCAGGTGCAGGATACGGGAGAGGGGATCAGGGAAGAGGACCTCGGCAAAATTTTCAACCCGTTTTTTACCACCCGCGAAGATGGAACCGGCCTTGGGCTGGCCATAACCCAGCGCCAGATCGAGGGTCTTGGCGGGCGTCTTGTGGTTGACAGTCAGGTGGGTGTCGGTACCTGCTTTACCATCGTTCTTCCTCGCTCAGCCGACATGCACGGTGACATTTCAGAGGGAGAAGCATCAAAATTTTAATTTGTGGCTGTGGTTTCTTGGTGGCCCCGGCCAGATACTGCCGCCTCCTTGCGCAACCGGAGGGCGTTACTGATGACCGAAACGGAACTGAAGGCCATGGCGGCACCGGCGATCATCGGGCTGAGCAGGATGCCGAAGAAGGGATAGAGCACTCCCGCTGCGACGGGGACGCCGATTGCATTGTAAATAAAGGCGAAGAACAGATTTTGGCGGATATTGCGCATCACCGCGCGGCTCAGGCGTAATCCACTCACAATGCCGCGCAGGTCGCCCTTGACCAGGGTCAGTCCGGCACTTTCAATGGCCACGTCCGTGCCGGTCCCCATGGCGATTCCCACATCGGCGGCGGCAAGAGCAGGGGCATCGTTGATTCCGTCCCCCGCCATGGCAACACAATGCCCCCCGGCTTTTAATTCGTTGACAATGCGTTGCTTGTCCTCAGGAGAGACCTCGGCATGTACATCGTCGATCCCCAACTCTTTGGCTACGGCTTCGGCGGTGCGCGGATTATCCCCGGTGCACATGACCACGGTGATCCCCATTTTGTGCAGCGCTGCGATAGCCTCTTTCGAGGTTTTTTTGATCGGGTCAGCGATGGCGATAAGACCGAGGAGCTGATTGTCACGTCCTGCCCAGATTACCGTTTTGGCCTCGCCTTGCAGGCGTTCCGCTTCTTTGGTCAGCGCGTCAGGTATGGTGATTTTTGCTGCTTCGAGGAAGTCCCGCTTGCCGATGCGAATCACCTTGCCATCGATCCCGGCTTTCACGCCACCCCCGGTTGTGCTCTCGAAGTCGGTGATGTCCGGCAGCTCAATATCTTCCTGTTTAGCCTTATCGACAACAGCCCGGGCCAGCGGATGCTCTGACTGTGATTCAACCGCCGCCGCCAGACGCAGCAACTCGTCGATCTGCACGCCATCCAGCACCTGCGTATCGACAACCAAAGGCTTGCCCTCGGTAAGGGTGCCGGTCTTGTCGGTGATGAGATGTGTGATCTTCTCGGCGCGTTCGACGGCTTCGGCGTTTTTGATGAGGATACCCTTCTGGGCTCCCCTGCCGATTCCGACCATGATTGACATGGGCGTCGCCAGTCCCAGCGCGCAGGGGCAGGCGATAATCAACACAGAAACGGCGACGACAATGGCATAGGCCATGGCCGGCGCGGGACCGAAGACAGCCCACACCCCGAAAGCGATCAGGGCGGTCAGTACCACCGCAGGCACAAAATAGCCCGCGACCTGGTCGGCCAGTTTCTGGATCGGTGCCCGGCTGCGCTGGGCTTTAGCCACCATCTTGACGATTTGCGCGAGCATGGTTTCTTCGCCCACGGCCTGCGCTCGCATAATGAAGCTGCCCGTCTGATTGACTGTGGCGCCGATGACCCTGTCGTCCTCTCCTTTCTCCACGGGGATTGGCTCACCGGTAATCATGGATTCATCGATGGTGCTTTTCCCGTCGATAATGATGCCGTCGAGGGGAATCTTTTCGCCGGGGCGTACGCGCAGTCGGTCACCTTTTTCTATGGCGTCGATCTCGACGTCTTCCTCTTCGCCGTCCTCCCTGATCCGATGGGCGGTTCTGGCCGCAAGATTAAGCAAGCTCTGGATGGCAGTGCCGGTCTGGCGCCGAGCGCGAGCTTCGAGCCATTGTCCGAACAGAACGAGAGTGGTAATGACCGCTCCGGCCTCGAAATATAAGGCAACGTCACCCTGTATGCGGAAAGACTTCGGAAAAAGTTCCGGGAACAGGACTGCCACGACGCTATAACCATAGGCGGCACCAACGCCCAGCATGATCAGGGTAAACATGTTCAGGCTGCGGTTGATAACGGACTGCCAGCCGCGGATGAAGAACATGCTCCCCGCCCACAAAATGACGGGGGTCGCCAGGAGAAGTTCCAGCCAGCCCTGAAGTTTCGCGGAAAGGATCCCTTCAAGGGAAAACCCCGGAATCATGCTGTCGAAGGCAAGGAATATAATTGGCAGGGTCAGCAGTCCGGCGACCAGGGTCTTGCGCTTCAAGCTCCGAATCGCCGTTTCTTCCTCTCCACTGTCATTGGCGGAGGCAGTCATCGGTTCCAGATCCATGCCACACTTGGGGCAGCTGCCCGGTCCCTGTTGGACAATTTCTGGGTGCATCGGACAGGTATATTTCCGCGATGTATCAGCGGGATCGGCTGCCTTCGGTTGTGTCTGAAGATAGGCCTCGGGGTCGGCAGCGAATTTTTGCCGGCACTTGTCGGAGCAAAATAGATACTCCGTTCCCTTGTGCGTGTGAGAGCCGGCATTTTTGTCTTTGCTGACAATCATATTGCAGACGGGGTCGCGCATGGTTAAGCCTTTCTCCGCTTTTATCGGTGATCGCTTGTGCTTTTTTCGTCGTTTTCCGGAGTTTGTTTCCGCCGTCCGTGGCCACCACAGCAGCCGCCTTTTCGCATCATCATAAACAAGATAACGCCGATGGCCAGGTACCAGAGAATATCTGACAAGGTCGCGTTCATAAGTTGCCTCTAGCTGTTGGTTTAGGGGATTGCTGATGGTGGTTGCCGGTAGCAACGCCTGGGTTTGACCGGCTTCCGGAGAGGATTTTGCCGGCCATGACCTGATCGAACCGTGCGCCTGTAACGGATCGACCGGAGACTGCGTATGGCAGCTCCGGTCGATTGTCCGGCCCGATTTTACAGGCGCTGGTAAAAGCTGCACTGCTCGTCAGGAAGCACGCTGCCCTTATTTATGAGCCTGTGTGATGCGAGGCGTGAACATCCGTCATGGCCTGCTTTGTTGTGGCTTCGGGTCTTTTGATAACGGCCATTGGTGAAGTATAGCCGGCCTCGGTGCCGACCAGGGCCAGTCGCTCGGGGTTGTAGTCGTAGTTCGCTGCCGTCTCGATGGCGTTTTGCGAGGCCCGCACGTCGATACCGGCTTCTGTGCCGATCTGAGCCAGCTGGTCGGCATCGTAGTTGTAGTTCGCGGCAGCCTGCAGAGCCTTGTCGCTGGCGACGATGTCGATACCTGCTTCGGTGCCGATGCCCGGTTGATTGCCGGGAATTCCCTGGCCGGCAAAGGATGTTGCCGCAAAGCCGATGAGCAGAGAGACAGCGAGTCCGTTAATGGTAGTTTTCTTTTTCATGATATTCTCCTTTTTCTCGTTAAGTTATGCCCCGCCGCTGATCGGAGGGTTGGTGTTGATGAAGGCACGTCATTGTGACCTTGAAGACTGGTTATGCAGGGAAAGTGCCAAAAAAAACAAAAAAATGTAACACGCTGAAATTAAAGGGCTAATTTTTTTACAGAAATGATGGAAGGCATTTGTCACCTTTTCTTTGTAGGATAGTCTGCAGGTTGTCGTGGGGTATTCTCCTGCTTTTTTGTCGATGACTATGGATTGAAAACTACGGTTGATCAGGGAGCAGGAACGGGATGGTGATGATCTCGTTTCGGTGTTTTTGGCCGAACAGGGAAAAGGTCATCCGGGGGGCAGTTTTCTCCTCCGATGAAAACAACAACGCCGAGCGCTGTTGAATCTGGCACAGAATGCGATTCAGGCGATGCCTGCCTGAGGGCCAGTTGACCTTGTCACGGGAACCCGAACCCTGCGCTTGAGATTGTGGTGAATAGTTGCCTTTTGAAGCCTAAAATAACTATCGCCGTGGTGGCCACTTGAGAAGTGGTCGCCACGGCGATAGTCGGTGATGTCATCCTTACGGTCTTTGGTCGTTTAGCAGGGCGGTCAGCATCTGCAGCCCGTACTTTTGTCCTTGCTGTTTTTATCTGCTATGTTTTGCTCGGATGCTCCGGTATGGCGGCCCGTTCCGAAGCTTTGCCCGTACTGATCATAGCCGGCCTCGGTGCCGACCTGAGCCAGTAGCTCGGGGTTATAGTTGTAGTTCGCGGCTGCAGCGATGGCTTTTTGCGTGGCCTGCACGTCGATACCGGCTTCCGTGCCGACCTGAGCCAGCCGGTTGGCGTCGTAGTCGTAATTTACTGCGGCTTTCAGAGCCTTGTCGCTGGCGACAATGTCGATACCTGCTTCCGTGCCGATGTGTGGCTGATTGCCGGGAATTCCCTGGCCGGCAAAGGATGTTGCCGCCAGGCTTAAAAGAAACAGTGTGGCCAGTCCGATGATCGGTGCTGTTTTGCTTTTCATGTTGTTCTCCTTTTCTTAAGAGTACTGTCTCCCTATTGATCGGGAGGGGTTCGGGTACCTGCCTGTTTTGCTTGTCGACTGTTTAAGCAGAAAGAATGCCAATAAAAATAGAACTCTTAAGTATTCGAAATAAAAGTAAAAACCTTTTGCGCATGGCGAGATTTAATGCGCTGAACTATTTTTTTGAAGAATATTCTCCAGTTTGTCGTAGAGTATTCTCCTGTTAGCAGATTATGGATGCAACGAAGAGCATTTGCGGGAGCTGATAAAAATGAGAGAACATATCCTGGTGGTTGACGACGACGAATCGTTGCGGCGGATGATGGAATACACCCTGCAGCAGGCGGGGTATGAGGTGACCGTAGCCGGTGATGGTGACGAGGCCTTGCCGCTGGTGTCGCAGGTGCAGCCAAGACTGATTATCACCGATCTGAAAATGGAACGGATGGGCGGGTTTGAGCTGTTGACCCAGGTCAAGCAGCAGTTTCCCGACGTCCTGATGATTGTCGTTACCGCTTTCGGCAGCGTCGAAAGTGCGGTGGAGGCTATGCAGCGGGGTGCCCACGATTATCTGGTCAAGCCCTTTACCCGTGAAGTGCTGCGCCTGGCTGTAAAGCGAGCGTTGTCCTATGGGGGGTTGCAGCGGGAAAATAAAGAGCTGCGGAAGAAACTTGCCCGCGGCGATAGTTTTGAACTGATTACCGCGGCTCCCGTCATGCAAGAATTGATTGCCACTCTGGATCGGGTGGCGACGTCTGATGTGCCTGTTCTGCTGACGGGAGAGAGCGGCGTCGGCAAGGAGCTGCTGGCGCGGCGGGTGCATGATCGGAGCGCCCGTAGCGAAAGGCCCTTTGTGGCCCTCAACTGTGCGGCGATTCCCCAGGGGCTCATTGAAAGTGAGTTGTTCGGACATCACAAGGGGGCGTTCACCGGTGCGTTAAAGGATCGCACGGGAAAATTCGAACAGGCCGACGGCGGAACACTGTTTCTCGATGAGATCGGTGAGCTGCCTCTCGACCAACAACCGAAACTGCTGCGGGCCCTGCAGCTGGGTGAAATTGAGCCTCTCGGGGGCAAAACCCGCTCGGTTGATGTGCGGGTGGTGGCGGCAACCAATCTGACTCTGGAAGATGAGATTCGTCAGGGCTCATTTCGTGAGGATCTCTATTATCGTTTGGCGGTCATTCCCTTGGAAGTCCCTTCTTTGCGTCGTCGTCGGGAGGATATCCCGCTGCTGGCACGCCATTTTCTGCGTCTATTTGCGGTAGATCGCACTTTAAGTTTGTCAGATGAGGTTGTCAGGGGTTTGCAGCAGCATTCCTGGCCGGGCAATGTCAGAGAACTGAAAAACCTGATGCAGCGTCTGGCGATTCTGTGTGGCGGTGAGGTAGTCACCATGGCCGACCTTGAGGCAAACCTGCGGCGTGACACCATATCGGCGAATCCGCCTACCGGTGGTGCCGGGAACTCGGTGTTTGTCCTTCCCGCTGCCGGTTATTCCCTTGAGGAATTGGAAAAATCGGCTATCATTCAGGCGTTGGAACTCAGTGGCGGCAACCAGACGCGCGCCGCTGAATTGTTGCATATTCCGCGTCACATTCTGCTGTACCGGCTGGAAAAATTCGGCCTTAAATCCTCCTGACAGTCGTTCTTTTGTGTTGCAGGTGCAGACTATTCTGCAAATCCTTGAAGAATAGTCTGCATAACTGTTTTTTCCTCTCCCTTCATATCTTGTAAGTCTCCGAAATTACGCATATCAGCTTTGTGGCACGCAAGTTGTACTAGTCCCATCGGAACCCCTGAAAATGCCGATGGGAGGTTGTTGTGAAGGTTCTTTTCATTACGCTGGTGGCAATTGTCTGGATGCTTGGAAGTGCCTCAGCCCATGCCGAAAATGTCCTTGAAGAGCTCGTCGGTCAGGCTCTTGAAAGGCATCCGCAGATAACCGCTGCCGCGGCCCGGTGGCAGGGGCTGCAGCAGCGCGTCGAAGCTGCCGGAGCTTTGGCTGACCCAAGGTTGACTCTAGGTGTGCGCAGTCTGCCGGTAGGTGATCCCCTCGATTTCAGGCAGGACCCCATGACCCAGAAGGTTGTCGGGATCTCGCAGCTGATTCCCTACCGGGGCAAACTCGGAGCCCGGGCTGACCAGGCGCGCCATGAGGCGGAAGCGGCGCGCTGGCTGATCGAGGAGCGCAAGCTGGAGTTGGCGCAGATGGTCAGGGAGACCGGTTACCGCATCTATGCTGTCGCCAAAAGCATAGAGCTGACCCGGCAGAACCTGGTGTTGCTAGATGACCTTATTGCTCTGGCGGAAACCCGTTATGCCGTGGGCGAAGGGTCGATGCAGGAGGCCCTCGAAGCTCAGGTGCGGCGCTCCGGAATGCAGAACCGGCTGGTGGAGTTCAAACAGCAGCAGCGGTCACTCCAGGCGCTGATGAATGAGCTGACGGTCAATCGCCAGGGGACGCCGATTTTTACGGTGGACCTTGAACCACCGGTGACTGATCTCGGCGAGAGTGATGATCTGACGGCGAGGGCGTTGGCTGTGCGTCCCCTGCTGCACAGTCTGGCGGCCGAACATCAGGCGCGCCTGAGCAGTCGCCGCCTGGCGGAACTGGATTACTATCCCGATACAACCTTGAACGTTGAATATCAGCAGCGCGACACCCTGAACTCCGGCATGACGGGGGTCGGTGGCAATGATCTGTACAGCCTGATGCTGTCTTTCAATCTGCCCGTGCAGCGGGACAGACGCCGTGCCGTCGAGCAGGAAAGGATAGCCGAGGGGGCACAGGTCGCAGCCCGGCTGCAGCAGGCGAAAATCAGCATTGAGAGGGGCATTGTCCAGAGCCTGGCAGAGGTGGACCAGCGGGTTGAACAGGCAACCCTGTATCGCGAGGCGATCATTCCCCAGGCCGAGCAGGCCCTGGAAGCGTCGGTGGCAGCCTATCAGGTTGGCAGGCTCGACTTTTCCCAGGTGCTGCAACAGCAGCTCGATCTTTTCGATTACCGCATCACCTACCACAGGCTGGTCGCGGATTATTACATCACCCTGGCGCGTTTGCGGACGTTGGTCGGGGGGGAGTTGTGAGATGAAAAAAACAGGTCTTTTATTTTTGGCGCTTGTTCTCATGACAGCTGCCGATGTGGTTGCTGACAACCCTGAATATATCAGTCCCATGCACCCCTGGATCACCTCCGATGAACCGGGACAGTGCCCCATCTGTGGCATGGATCTGGTGCCCTATGATCAGTTTGAATCCGGCGGAAGCGGCAGCACCATTGAGATCGATCCGGTCGTCGTGCAGAACCTGGGGGTGCGCCTGGCAGCGGCTGTACGTGGTGATTTACAGCGTCAGATCCGCACCGTCGGCATCGTTGATTATGAAGAAACGGGGCGCACTTCCGTCAACAGCAAGATTTCCGGCTGGGTTGAGCAGTTGCACGTCAGCCAGACCGGCCAGGAAATCCGCAAAGGGGAGCTGCTGCTGACGATCTACAGTCCGGATCTGGTCACCGCCCAGGAAGAGTATCTGCTGGCGGTGCGCAATTATGAGCGTCTGCAGCACAGCTCTGTAACCGGCGTGGCGGAAAGCGCCGAAAGGTTGCTGGCTTCGGCGGCGCAACGTCTGCGCTACTGGGATATTTCGCAACGGGATATCGAAGCTTTGCGGCGCAGCAAGCAGGTGCGGAAAACCCTTCCCCTGTACGCGCCTTATGATGGTGTGGTCGTAAAGAAAATGGTGACTCAGGGGATGTTTATCAACGCCGGAACGGAACTGTATCAGCTGGCGGACCTTTCACGTGTCTGGGTCTATGCCGATATTTACGAGCACGATCTGCCCTGGATTGCTCAAGGGATGGCGGCCGAGGTGGAGATCCCCCATCGACAACAGCGACTTCCCGGTACGGTCGATCTTCTTTACCCCTATGCCGATGGTAAAACCCGTACTGTCAAGGCCCGTATCGCCCTGGCCAACAGCGATCGTGCTTTGCGACCGGACATGTTTGTTACCGTGCGTCTGCAGGGACGTACGGTGCGGAACGCAGTGCTGGTTCCGACCGAGGCGATTCTTGATTCCGGGGAGCAGCAGCGGGTGTTTGTCGCCCTGGGCGACGGCAGATTCGAGCCGCGACCGGTGCATACCGGCCTGCGCGGCAGCGACGGCCTGGTCGAGGTTCACGGGATCGACGCCGGCGAACAGGTGGTGGTGAGTGCCCAGTTCATGCTCGATTCGGAAAGCCGCTTGCGTGAAGCCATCGAGAAGATGCGG
>CALFFB010000245.1 GCA_937958075.1 uncultured Geobacteraceae bacterium
TGGGAAAACAGGGTGGCGATGTCTACCTCGACCCCGAGCTCGCGATACAGGGCGGTGGCAACCTTGATCATTGTCAGGGAGTTGGCGCCCGCATCAAGCAGGGAGGTTGTGGCACCGATTTTCGCCAGGTTCGCTGCCTGGCAGAAGACCCGGCAGACTTTTTCCTCGGTCGCGGTCGCCGGTTGCACAAAGTCCGTCTCCCGGTAGATCTTCTCATCGGGCAGGGGTAATTGTTTCGGGTCGACCTTGCCGTGCAGATTGACGGGAAACTGCTCCAGCTCCTGAAAATAATCGGGAATCATGTAAGGCGGCAGATTCTGTTGGAGGTGATCGACAATCTGCTCTTTGCTGCAGGGTGCGGAGAGGGTGTAGTAGCAGATGAGTCCGTCAACCAGTCCTTCGCGCAGGCTGGGACGTACATACACCTGACGGATGGCGGCGATGGCGGCCACGGCCTTTTCTATTTCCGGCAGTTCGACCCGGTGACCACGCAGCTTGACCTGGCGATCGACCCGACCGATAAAATCCACGGACCGATCCGGTCGGTAGCGTCCCAGATCGCCCGTACGGTAGATAATATCCTCTTCGTCGTTGAGGGGATTCTGAATAAAAGCCGCAGCGTTCAGCTCCCGGTTGCCGATATAGCCGCCGGAACGATAAGGCGTTTTGATGTGGATCTCACCGACTTCACCGACAGCGCACAGGCGGTTGTCCTTCAGCAGGATGACCGCCGTATTGCTGATGGGGTTGCCGACAGGCACGATCTGCCCGGCCTGCAGGGGTTCACTGCCGATGCGGTAAAACATTTTGGCGAGGGTTGTTTCCGAGGGGCCGTACAGGTTCACCAACTGGGTGTTGTTGCGTGTGTTTTCCTGAAAATTGATGACATCGGCGCCGTACAGGGGTTCACCCGCCAGCATCAGGTAACGCACCCCCTGAAACCCCTCCGCGTCCAGTTCCACCAGATAACGGGTGATTTCACGGAACAGGGAGGGGACACAATGGATCAGATTGACCTGCCGGCTGTTGATGAAGCGTACCAGCGCCGGGATGTTCCGACGGGTCGTCCCGTCGGGGATACAGACCGCGCCGCCGCACAGCAGCGGCAGAAAAACATCGCGCAGACTGACATCGAAGGTCGGTGGCGCCAGGGACAGGGTACGCAGGGACGAGTCCAGCTCAAATTCCTTTTTTTCCCAGTGGACAAAATGACTGAGACTTTTCTGCAGCCCCCGGATGATCTTTGGCTCGCCCGTTGAACCGGAGGTAAATACAATATAGGCGGCGGAATCCTCCCCGGCCAGGGAGGGGGGATTGTCGGATCTCTCAGGGGCGCCATTCAAGGTTGTCCCTTGTGCATCAGCGGCGTAAAAGCACCTGTCTTCCCGCAACAGGACCAGCACCTCCAAAGGGTCGGGTACAAGTTTGGATACCCGTCTGAGGTCGTCCAGACTCTCAGCTCCGGCAATAACGGCGACAGGCTGCACGCTGGAGAAGATTTTTGCCAGGCGCGACGCTGGGGTGGCAAAGGAGAAAGGCATAAAAGCGCAACCGGCTTTCAGGGTCGCCAGTTGCGCACAAACATAATCGGCAGAGGAATCAAGGGCTATGGCCACTACCTTGTCAGGCCGAACCCCCTGATCCTTAAGCAACCAGGCCAGCTGATTGGCCCGCTGATTGAGTTCGGCGTAGGTTGTTGTCGCCCTTTCCTCGATCACGGCAGGCAGGTGTGGATAAAGGTCTGCAGATTTCTCGACAAGGTCCTGGAGGATGCGATGATTCATAGGGAAAAGCCTTTGATTGTACTGTGGAAATACCGACAATTGCCGCAGCGCTGCCGGGTTGAGGGACCGCACCGGTGTCCGGGAATCTGAATCCCTTCAACCGTTATTCCTGCAGCTGTGCCGACTGCTAGTACTTGAAGTTCAAACCAACTGTCAGGGTGGTGTCGGTGCTGTCGTTGCCGGGCCAGGCGTGGGAATCGTAGTTGTATCTGTAGCGCGTTGTATACTGCAGGTAGCGCGTGATGGGCATGACCACGGCAAATTCGGCCTGAACCAGACTGCGCTGACTGTTGTCTGACACATAGACCGTTGACGTAGCATCATCTATGCGGAATTCATTCATTTTGGAAAATGACTGAATCAGCCGAAAGCCCTGGTTCAGGATCAGCCAGCGGGTGACCTGCCATTCGAGGGTTTCATGAAAATAAAAGATATCGTATTTGCGCTCTTCAATAGCGGTATAGCGCTGCACGATGCCATCATAGGATTCCCTGGTCTGACCGAGGCCGGCATACAGGTTCAGATTGAAACGGTCCGACGAAAAGAGATACACCCCCGGACCGGCGAAATAAATCCGGCGGGAATCAATATTGTTGTTGGTGTCCTTTTCGTCGACATAACCAACGCCGGCGAACAGATAGGAGGTCAGGTCATACTGGCCGAAAAGCGCCGTTGTCCGCTTCTTGCTTTTGATTTTGTCCTCCTGCTGCTGGATATCCTGTTCCCGGTGTTCATGCAGCAGGGTCGCGGTAAAACGGTTTTTGCGCAGGGTCACACCACCGCTCAAGGTCAGGGCGTCCCCTTCGGTGTTGCCGCTGAGTTTGTTGTAGGAAAGGGAGGCCTCGAACCTTTTCAGCAGTTTTGGATAAGCCGCCTCGGGATGCAGGGAACTTTTGCGCCACCAGTTGTCTGGTGGGGTCAGTTCATCCGCCACCGCGGGAAAGGACAGGACAAAAAGCAGAACGATCATTAAAGCAGTGGCTACAGATGTTGATGATTTCATGTCCATCCTTTCTCAACCTTTGAAATGACAACGACTTGTCAGGGTTCCTCAGAACGGTTAACCAGTGGTGGCGCAGCCTGATACATTTTTTTATAATAGGCGTGCATGGCCTGCGGATCGAAGTCGAGGAGGGTGCCTCCACTTGCAAAATGCATGATAAAAACCCGGCCGGTGGCATAGGTGGTCGCGGCGGCCATGGTGGAAACGGACAGAAAACCGAGAAGCGTCCCGACCACAGGGACAAACTTAAGGAAGGAGGCCACCACCGGGGCCCCGCAAACGGGGAGCAACCCGCCGGTCAGACCGGCGAGGAGATTCCTGCCCAGGGACTCCCTGAAGGGGATCTCATAAAGACCGGCCAGACGCCGGATCAGATCAAGATTGATGGCGGTGACAGCCGACAGGTCAACCAGCGGTGAAGGGATCGCCCCGGCAATGGACGCGGCCAGAACATGCTGGTTCACTATTGTCAGGGCTTTTTCCTGCCTGGCGGCGGAAGCCGCTGCACGCTCTTCCGTTTCCGGTGACTGGGCCGCGCACTGATCAACAAAACTGCTGAAGCTGTCGTTTTCCGGTTCAGTAATTGCTGTAGACAGGGCAACCGGGTGTTTTTTCTTCATGGGAACATCATCCTCGGTCTGAATCGGCGACGGAAGCAGGCTTTCTGTTCAATTTTCGCAGTAGCCACCCGGCCACCTGGCGGTAGTCGGCAGCGCCTGCGGAATGTGCCTTGTACAGATGAACCGGCAGTTGATAAGCAGGGGCCTCGGCAACAGCCACATTCTCCCGGACATGCGGCGCCACCCGATCGGCAAACTTTTCTTCAAGCAGATTGACGATGTCACGGTGGAGACTGCGTCGGGCGTGGACCCGGCAGGGCACAACGCCGGTAAACTCCAGACCGGGATTCAATTTCCTGCGAACGGCATGAATCAGTCTGGTGGAATCTTCCAGCCCCTTTAAACCCAAGGGGCTGGTCTCCAGGGGCACCAGAACCTGGTCGGACGCTGTGAGCCCGTTCAGGGTCAGGAGACCCAGACTGGGCGGACAATCGATAAAAACCAGATCCCACCGCGACAGATGCGGACCGAGGGCGCGCTGCAGCAGAAATTCAGCTTCTCCCTGCTGTTCCAGCGTCTTGCTGGCTGACGCCAGGGCCGTGCCCCCACAGAGCAGCTCCAGGCCCGGCACCATGGTCGCATGAACCGCCGGCGATCCCCGATCCAGCAGTAGAGTCAGCAACCTGCTGCCGTCGTCAGAACCCGCAAGCCAGCTGGTTGAGTTTCCCTGCGGATCAAGATCGATCAAAAGCACCTTGAAACCGGTTGACGCAAGAATCGCCGCCGTGTTGACAGCCGTTGATGTTTTGCCAACTCCGCCCTTGTGATTGATGATGGAAATGACGTCTGTCATCTACAGGAGCCTTGCGTCATGAAGAATGGATACTCAGCCGTTTTCGCTCATGCCACCGCTGCTGATGGAGGCAGATCGGCAAGCAGCTTGTGGCTGATATGCCGGCCGTGCTCGCGGATAAAAAAGTGTCCCCCGGACAAAACCTCTAACTCCGTCGTGCCGCTGACAAGATGACGCCAGTGACGTACCTCCTCCGCTGACGTCCATTGATCATCCCGACCATGAAAGAGCGTCAGATCAAGAGGAAGCACCGGCAGGCTGGAACGGCGGAAGGTATCAACAGCGGCAAAATCCGCCCTTAGCACGGGCTCAAACAGACGCAACAACTCGTCATGCGCCAGCACTTCAGCCGGTGTGCCCTGCATGCGTCTGAGCATGGAAATAAAGTCTTCACGGGGGAGAAGATGACGGTTTTTGGTCGAGGTGCCGGTTACCGCGCCATGGCCGCTCAGAACCAGGCGAACCGGCAGGGGCAGGGCCGCCCGCCAGATACGTTCGGCACAGAAAAAGGCAACGCAGGCGCCCATGCTGTGCCCGTACAGAATGTAATCATCATCAAGAAAAGAATGAATCTGCTGCACGGCATCATCGACAATCGCATCAAGGTCGGTCAGGGGCTGTTCCTGCAGGCGCCGGCCATGGCCGGGATACTCGATGGTTTTAAGCTGGATGTCCGGCGGCAGAAAGGGCTTCAGGAATGCGAAGGAGCCCTCACTGCCACCGGCAAAAGGGAAACAGAGAATGGCACTCATGATCTGACCGGGTTTTTGCTGGAAACAATGACCAGCAACAGGCCGATCAGGGGGGTCAGGAGAATAGATGCGAAAAAATATCCCCAGAAACCCAGCTTGCGGTTGTAGCCGATGGCGGCGGTCACCAGACAGATCAGTAGATAATATAAAAAATAGGGTGTAAGCATCATGCCCATATGACTGCTGTCCTATTTCGCTTCTTCAGCGACCTTTTCCCCTGTTTCAAATTCTTTTTTGAAATAGGAACGCATCTTGGCGGCATCAAAGTTCAGCAGGGTGCCGCCCGTGTCAAAATGCTGGGTAAAAACGCGGCCGATGGCATAAGTCGAGGCAGCGCCCAGGGTGCTCACGGAAACAGAGCCGGCGAAGGTGCCGACAACAGGTATAAACTTGATGAAGCTGGCTGCCGTTCCCGTCAGGGCGACGGGGGCGATGCTGCCAAGCAGGCTCATGACGATGGTGCGTACCCGCTCCTTGGAGAACTCCACGTCGTAAACCGCGGCCAGTTTTTTGGTCATGTCGTATTGCACGGCGAGAAAGCCGACCATGTCAACGATGGGAACGGGCACAATGCCGAAACCCGCCGCCATCAGCATATGGTTTTTGGTAATCTGGTTTGCCTGCTCCTGGCGGCTGACCTGAATACCGGCCGGGGCCTCTTGAGGTTGCTCAACGGATTCCGCTTTTACTGTTTTTTCAGCCATTTGTTCCTCCAGTAGGTAGTGCAGCACAGTTTGGCAAAACAGGCTTTTCAAGGATTGCTCTGCCGGTGAATAGTCTGAACCTTGGACTCTGTTTAAATCAATCTAAAAAGGCATTTTAATCTAATTTATTGGAGAATCAACCAGGGAATTCTTTTTTTTACCCGTCAGGTTCACATCAGCCACCGGCGCACCACATTTGATCAGTTCTGGTGCCTGTCGTGCCACCTCTGCATGGCAGCCAGCTCGCCGTAGGTCAAATGCGGTCTGAGGTTTTGCGCCGCCTGCTGCCGATACTGCTGCAGTTCGGGGTAGCACTGACACAGCAGCTGCACGGCCTGACAGGCTTCATCGTCCGCAAGAACCGGCTTGAGTTCCTCAATGGCCACCATGACCTTTTTCAGTTCGCGTCCGAGGCGGGTGCCTGACACCACAATGGAACCTGCGGTCAGGCCGGCAACGGTGGCCGCCCCCAAAGGCTGGCTCATGCCGACCGTCAAGATGGCGACGACCCCGCCAACCGTACCGACACTGGTGACGGCAATGGCCAGCAGATCTGACAGGTAAAGCTTTTCCCTGGTGGCCGTAGCCAGGACAACGGCCACAATCAGACTCAAGATAAGGGTAACGACGAGGGCACCACCGGAGAGGAAATCACCGAAATAGAGAATCAGCAGAATCAGTCCATGGATGCCGTCAGCAATGCAGGATTTTTTCACCAGCTGCCGCCGCCTGGACTTCAATTCATCGGCGATGGTCTCAAGCTCACGGGTTGTCGGTGGCTCGTTTTGAAGATCGAATGAATACATGGAAATCCGCCGGCAATACGAATGACAGGTTGTGGCTATCATTCCTTTTTCCGGACGGGAAAGCAAGCCCTTCCTCTGCCGGCGAGAAAGGGCCTGCCCGGTGACTTATCCCTGCTGCCCGACAACCTCCGGCAGAGACTCTTCAGGGACCTGCTGCAGAGCGTTGGGATAGTGGAATTCCTTCCCCTGATAGTTCTTCAGCACCACATCCGCTCCAAGGGATTGCAGATAATCGGGGAGCAGAGGGATCTTGCCGCCGCCACCGGGGGCATCAATAACAAAGGCCGGGACCGCCATGCCGCTGGTGTGTCCGCGCAGGGCACGGATAATGTCAAGACCTTCTTCGACCCTGGCCCGAAAATGATCCGTCCCCTGGACCAGATCGGCCTGGTAGATGTAGTAAGGTCGCACCCGAATGCGCAGCAGTTTCTGCATCAACGTTTTCATCACCTGCGCATCATCATTGACTCCGCGCAGCAGCACACTCTGGTTGCCGAGGGGGATGCCGGCGCCGGCCAGACGTTCACAGGCTTTAGCCGACTGCCAGGTAATTTCATCCGGGTGATTGAAATGGGTATTGAGATAAAGGGGATGATACTTGCGCAGAACCCGGATCAGCCCCGAGGTAATGCGCATGGGCAATACGACGGGCACCCGGCTGCCGATGCGGATGATCTCCACGTGGGGAATGGCCCGCAACTGTCCGAGGATACTGTCGAGTTTTTCATCGCTGAGGAGCAGGGGGTCCCCACCGGAGACAATAACGTCACGAATCTCAGGATGCGCCCGGATATAGTCGATACCGCTACGGATGGTTTCCGCGGTAATCTGCATGTCGGTGCCACCCACCTTGCGCTTGCGGGTACAGAATCGACAGTACATGGCGCACTCGGAACAAACAAGGAACAAAACCCGATCGGGGTATCGATGCACCAGGTTCGGTACCGGACTCTGATTCTCCTCTTCCAGAGGATCGTAGACACAGACCTGATCGCGACATTCCAGCTCATCCGGCACCGCCTGTTTCCAGATGGGATCGCCTGCTGACTTGATCAACCCGAGGTAATACAAGGGCACGCGCATGGGGTATTTTTCCACCACCTCCTTGAGGGGCTGCGGGTCGATGCCGAAGGCCCGGGTCAGTTTCTCAGGGTCGGTGATACTGCATTGCAGGTGTTTTTGCCAGGTTTCCATTGTCATTCTCCTGAACAAACAGGGAAGCGTTTAACATAAGTGATGCGATCGTCGCCGGGACGATAAAAATCACGGATACGGGATTCTTCGGCGTAGCCTGCACGTGCGTAAAAACGACGGGTCCGCTGGTAGGACGCCTGGGACGAGGTCTCCAGACAGAGCATTCTGGCGCCGCGCCGCTGCAGGCGGTGTTCCACCTCAAGCATCAGTCGGCGGCCGACACCCCGGCCCTGCAGCTCGACATCAGCGGCGATCCAGTAAAGATCATAGTTGCCCTCGGTCAGGGGCACCGGTCCGAAGAGGACATAGCCGGCGACAGTCCCGTCCTCTTCCGCCACAATGACTTCGTAGTCCGACTGTTCTGGCCGGGCCAGAACCAGATCGATCAACTCCAGGGCACAGGCAACCTCATCATCGGTAAAGGCGTCGCAGGTTGTCAGTATCCGCTCCAGATGCGGGCGGTCCTGGGCATGAATATTACGCATGGGTCTTTCCTTTACGCGTCAGCGCCAAATTGAGCAGACGCTGAATCAGTGTCTGATAGTCGTAGCCGGCAACCTGCGCGGCCCGCGCGAACCCGGCATCAGGGCAGATGTCGGGGTTGGCGTTGATTTCAAGAATATAGGGGACGTCGTTGTGCAGCCGGATATCAACCCGTGAGTAATCACGACAACCGAGGAGTCTGCACGCCTGCAGGGCTGTCTGCTCGATCTTTTTTCTGACCTTTTCTTCGATGCGGGCCGGGCAGACGGGCGTTGTCCCTTGATAATCGCCGGAGTCCTGCTGCCATTTGCCGGCATAGCTGACGATGGGATATTTCAGGTTGCCGGCAAAACAGATCTCCGATAATGGCAGGATAGTCGAGGAAGCGTTGCCCAGAACCGCGGCGTTGAACTCACGGCCGGGGATAAATCTTTCCACCAGAGCATCCTGGGCATAGCGTTCGTGGATATAGCGAACCCGCTTTTTTAACGCTGTCTCTGTGGTCACAATACTGTCGACACCAATGCTTAAGGACGCGTCTTCACTGCAGGGTTTGACAATGAAGGGGCTCTTCAGATCAATTCTGGCAAGGGATTCATTGACGCGGACCCGGTAATAGTCAGGCGTCGGCAACCCATGCCTGACCAGCAGATCCTTGGTCAGGATTTTGTTCTGGGTAACGCCGAGGGTCAGGGGGGCGGAGCCGGTGTAGGGAAGATCGAGCAGCTCAAAGATGGCGGCGATATGCATTTCACGCGCGCTGTCACCGCGAAAGCCTTCGCACAGATTAAAAACCACAGCCGGCCGCAACAGCTGCAGCTTGCCGATAAAGGAAACGACTTCCGTGCCCAGGGGGATCAGGGCCGGAATATGGCCGAGGCGCCGCAGGGCGTCGGCAACGGCCGTTGCTTCCTCTTCGGCTCCGGCTTCCGAGATATGGTCATGGATCTCACCGCGCACGGGCTTGACCGGGGCGCGATTAAAACAGACGGCGACTTTCATGGCGATGCTCCTGAACAGGGTAATAACGTTGTAAGGCCGTATCAGCTACCAGCAGGATCAGTTCCTCGTAGGAAAGCCCTGCCGCTCGTGCAGCTTTGGGAAAACAACTGTTCTGTTCAGGTCGCGGCAGAATGCCGGGCAACGGGTTCATTTCGATCACCTGCGGCCTTCCCGTCGCGTCAAGACGGACATCGATCCGGCACCAGTCACGACAGCCCAGCGCCCTGAAGGCGGCACGGCACAGGTGTTCAATCTGCTGATGCAGAAAAGGCTCAAGACATGCCGGGCAGGAGAAGATCTCCAGGGGGTTGTCTTCGCTATCCCAGACCCACTTGGCTTCATAGGAATAGATGGGATTCACCCCCTGGGGCAGGCTGGTAAAATCGATCTCAACAATGGGCAGAACACGCAGGTCATCGCCATTGCCGATAAGAGCGACGGTGAATTCACGGCCGGGGAGGAACTCCTCGATGATGGCCTTCTGGCCATAGGTCGCGCCGATCCACTCAAGCTGGCGTACCAGCTCACGGCGGTCCCTGACCAGGGCACTGTTGGTCACACCTTTGCTCGATCCCTCAAGGCAGGGTTTGACGATCAGGGGATAGCGCAGATTGCGGGGAATCTGCAGCAGGCTGGTCACCACCCAGAACCGGGGGGTAGCGACCCGGTGCTGACGCAGAATCTCCTTGGTGCGCTGTTTGTCCAGACACAGGCCCAGGGTCAGGGGATCACTGCCGGAGTAGGGGATCTGCAACATCTCCAGAATGGCGGGGATCTGAGCTTCGCGACTGGCGCCGTGCAGGCCTTCAGCGATATTGAAGACAAGATCAGGATCAAGGTGACGCAGTTTTTCAAAAGCGTCCGTATCAGCATTGATCAGAGTGACCTGATGACGGCCGGACAGGGCCGACGCCACGGCCTGGATGGTGTGGATATCGTCCCACTCAGCGTAGATGTCGGTGGTGGATTGCGGCGGCGCCGGCGAGGGAGGTTCATCGTCCTGGGCGGACTCCTCGCGCAGATTGAAAACCAGTGCAACGTTCATGGTGGTAACCCCTTAATAGCCGAAAAACCGTTGACAGATGACTTCCTGACGGAAGGTCTGCCTGCATCAATGCGGGGGCCTGGCGGTGGCTATAAAAAGGGGTCACTTTTTATGCTTGGATCGTTACGCTTGCCCGCATATTGCCTGCAGATAAGTTAGCGTATACTCTTCACAAGGGGCTTCGTCAATAGAAAAAAAATGATTGGAAAAAATATTTTTTACTTAAATATTATCAGTCAGTTGGAAAGCTATGAGGGGATGTTGATTTGCGGTTTTTCCGGGTTTTTCCGGTACAGCAGAATGGTCCGGCCAAGAACCTGGGCGACGGCAGAGCCCGTCGCCCGGGCCAGCTCATCGGCAATCTGGCGGCGATCACTGATGCAGCCTTCCTGCAGCTTGACTTTAATCAGTTCGTGGGTGGTCAGGGCCTCGTCCGTCGCCGCGACTAAAGTCGGGGTCAGTTCATCCTTGCCGATCATGATAATCGCCTTGAGATGATGACCCAGTCCCCGTAAATAACGTGCCTGTTTACCGCTGAGAGCCATAAAATCCATCCTCCAAAAAATATCACTATCAAGGAGGGCTTCCGACCCCGCACCTGATACTGAACCGTAGTGAAACCCATTGTTTTAATACAGGCTCCCGGCGAGCCAGTACAACCCCATGCCGATGAGCACCGTACCGCCGAGGCTACGGGTTTTCAGGGCAAAGATCAAGGTCGGAACGGCGACCAGCAACTCCCGCTTGCCGATAACGAAACTGTCGGTTGTCGCGTCGACAAACAGGCCCGGAGCTAGCAGGGCGCTCAACACCGCTACCGGCACCAGGCCCAGCCAGTCGATGAGCCACCGGGGCATGTTCCTGTGGGCGAGGTAGAGCAGGGGCAGGGCGCGGGGCAGATAGGTAACGATGCCCATGCCGGCAAACAGGAAGAGATAGTCGCCGGGCGTCATGGGCCCTGTTTCCGCCGCAGCAGGATATAGCCGATGGTCGCGGCGCTCACCGCTGCGCCGACAATGTAGGAATCACCGGGTATGAGGATTTTCCAGATGACGGCAATCACTGCCGCGATCAGGGCGGTAACGATATAGATGCGGCCGTGGAACTGAAATACCAGCAGACAGATAAACATGCCGGTGAGGGCGTAATCGATACCAAAGGCCCCGGCCGGCACCAGTTGCCCGACCAGGACGCCGGCAACGGTCGCTATAAACCAGACGGCATTGGCCAGTTGATTCACTATCAACGCCTGCCAGCGGTTCCAGTCACCCTTCCGGAAACGCGCCATGTTGACAGCAAAGCTCTCATCCGTAATGCCATAAGCGAACAGAGCGAGAAAGGACCGCTTGACCCCGTGGAGATAGACCGCCAGGGCTGAACTCATCAGCAGGTGTCTTAGGTTGACGATAAAGGTCGTACCGATGATAGCGGCGGCAGAGCTGCCGGCGGCCAGCATGGCCACGCAGATGAACTGGGCGCTGCCGGCAAAAACCAGCAGCGACATCAGGGCCACCGCCCACCAGGGCAGCTGCGCCTGCCGGGCCAGAACCCCCATGGCCAGACCGATGGGAAAATAACCGAGACAGATGGGCCAGGCCGCCACCAGGGCGGACCGTACCTGTAGACGCGAACATGCTTTGTTGAGGCTGTCGGTATTCGCCACTGCTCAGCTTTTACGTTTCTCTGTCAGCTTGGAGGCGACATTGGCGCCGTTGGCCGACGATTCTTCCGAAAGGGCTTCGTGCAGGTTGACGGTATGGTTCTTGATTCGCCGCATGGCAACGGCCATGTCGCTGAAGGTCAGGGCCGGCAGCGCCCCGCACTTGCCGTCACGCATCCGGATCAGGTGGGCCGACCGGATCTCGTCCGCCAGATCATTGAGGCGGGCCGCTTCGCGGTAAACGGTTTTTTTGTCCGCTGTGCCTTCACCGTGGAAGGTTTTACCCACCAGGGTGAAAAAAGAGAAAACTTCGCGATGAAAGCTGTGCAGGTCGTCCCAGGCATCGGCACTGAAATCCAGTTCGTTCTTTTCCAGGCGGCGCATATAGGAACAGAGGGATGCGGCGTAATCGGCGATGGACTCCAGTTCATCCGCCGCCCTGACATAGCCGTAAATGAGATCCGATTGCTGTTTGCCGGCATTGGCCGCCTGCATCAGGGCAACGGTAAAGCTGGTGATCTCGTGCTGGATGATGTCCGTTTCCTCTTCAATGGCCTTGACCTTCTGATAGAAGCGGTCATGATCCTTAAGGTCGCGCTGGAGGAAGCTGCCGGCGTGGCGCAGGGCTTTGTGTACCCGCATCTGCATGCGCTTGAGCTGCTCGTAGACCATGGAGACCCCGACGGCGACGGGAATGGTGCCGGGATTGCCGAAATACTTGAAGGACTTCTTTTTGGAGTCGTCCTTTTCCGGAACGATCTTCATCACCAGTTGCGTCAGAAGGCCCAGAAACGGCAGTACCACCAAGGTGGCCGTCACATTGAACAGACTGTGGGCAAGGGCGATATGGGCGGCGACATAAGGACGGTTGCCTTCACTGTCGGCATAGTCTGCCGCGCCGGGAACCATGGATTCGATCAGACCGACGAATGGCGAAAAGATAAGAATAATAATCAGTACTCCGACCACATTGAACAGACTGTGCGCCATGGCTGTTCTGCGGGCGGATACGGTGCCGCCGATGGCCGCCAGCTGAGCGGTGATGGTGGTGCCGATGTTTTCTCCCATGACCAGGGCAACAGCCGTATGCAGGGGGATGGCCCCGGTCGCCGCCAGGGCGATGGTGATACCCAGGGTCGCGGAGCTGCTCTGCACGGCAATGGTCATCAGACAGCCGATCAGCACACAGCCCAGAATACTGATCAGGGACTGGGCATCAAGCAGCAGCATCAGGTTCCGAAAGCCGTCATGATAGCGCAACGGCTTGAAGGCCTCGCTCATGATTTCCAGACCGAAGAAAATCAGCCCCAGGGCCACCAGAACCTTTGCCGAAGCGACGATCCGCTCCTTTTTTGAAAAGAGCATGGGGAAGATCCCCAGGCCGATCAGAAACAATCCGTACTTGCCGATCTTGATCGCCAGAATCCAGCCGGTAATCGTGGTACCGATATTGGCGCCAAGAATAAAGCCGATGGCCTGGGACAACTGCATCAAACCGGCATTGACCAGCCCGACCACCATGACCGTCGAAATACTCGAGGACTGGACAAAGGTGGTGACGGCAAGGCCGACGAGCACGGCCAGAACCCGGTTGGTTGTCAGGGAGGAGATGATCCTGCGCAACAGGCCGCCGGACAGCTGCTGCAAGCTGTCGGAGAGATACCTCATGCCGAGAATAAATACGCCCAGTCCACCAACAGCCGTGTACGCCATTACAAAGGGATCAATCATGATTGTCTATCCTGATACAAATCTGTCGTGTTATTTAGCCCAAGTGATGGCACCGGAATTTAATGACCTTTTGTGATGCAGTCAATAGTTGATCGCCACTATTACCTTACAAAGTCCAAACTCTGTGATATTCTCCTGCGTGACGCCGGTAGCCAGCCATATAGCGTCGCCGACAAATATGATTTTTTATCATTTATATCAGTTCTCTATGTGTATTATTTAAAGTGTTTTATGAGACATTCAGGAGGTCAGTATGCTCAAACGTATTGCTGTATTAACCAGCGGTGGTGACAGTTCCGGAATGAATGCCGCCGTCCGCGCGGTCGTACGCGCCGGACTGGTTTCCGGTATCGAGGTCATCGGCGTACAAAAGGGCTACCAGGGACTCATCGACCGGCTGTATGAGACCCTGACCACCAAATCCGTCAGCGGTATCCTGCAGCGCGGCGGCACCTTTCTCCAGAGCGCCCGGTGCAAGGAGATGCGCACGCAGGAAGGCCTGCAGCTGGCCTGCAACAATTTAAAGGGACTCGGCGTTGAAGGTCTGGTGGTTATCGGTGGTGACGGCTCCCTGGCTGGAGGCCTGGCCATTCATCAGCAGGGGATTCCGGTAGTGGGCATCCCGGCGTCCATCGACAACGATATCCCCTTTACCGATCTGTCCCTGGGCGTTGATACCGCTCTGAACAATATCGTCCGGGCCGTTGACAATCTCAAGGATACGGCTTCATCCCACACCCGCGCCTTTGTCGTCGAAATCATGGGGCGCAACTGCGGCTACCTGACCGTGGCTGCGACCATCGCCAGCGGCGCCGAGTACAGTCTGATTCCGGAAGAGCCTTACGACCTGCAGCAGATCTGCAGGGATCTGCGCCGCCGTTATCAGGAAGGGCGCAACAACAGCATCATCATGGTCGCGGAAGGAGCTGGCCGGGCCGAAGAGATCGCTGCCCAGATCAAGGACCAGGTCGGCTTCGAGACCCGCGTGATTGTCCTCGGTCACTATCAGCGCGGCGGTTCGCCCTCGGCTTTCGACCGGCTTCTGGGGGCCCGGTTCGGTCGTGCGGCGGTGGATGGCCTGATCCAGGGGCACGCCGGCACCATGGTGGGTCTGAAGGGCTCGGCCATGGCCTTGACTGACCTGAAAAAGGTCGCGGAAGCCGGTATCCGGCCCATTAATCCCCTGTTCCCCTATCTGGCCAACAGCCTGTCCATATAGACCCGGCACAAGTAAAACAGCAGTGATTGTGCTGCCCCTCTTCCCTTCAAGGTGGGGTCTGCCTTATGATGACAACAAAGGTCATCTTTGTTCATCAGGAGGCTCAACATGATAATCATGCGCTTGATCACCACCAGCTTGCTGGTTCTGCTGGCGGCTTCCGTTCATGCCGGGGGTACCTTTGTCGATTACCGGATCGACAATGCAGACTACCAGGGATACTACATTTCGCCGGCGGACAACGCACCACTGATCCTGCTCGTTCATGACTGGGACGGGCTGGGGGATTACGAAATCCGCCGCGCCCGCATGCTGGCCGACAAGGGCTATGCGGTGTTCGCCGTGGATATGTTCGGCCGGGGGATACGTCCGCAGGAAATTTCCGAGCGCCAGCGCCTGACCGGTGCCCTGTATCAGGATCGTAAGCAGATGCGCCGTTTACTGGAGGGCGCCCTGATGGCTGCCAACGACCAGGGTGCACAGTTGACCAACGCGGTGGCCATGGGGTACTGTTTTGGCGGTACGGTTGTTCTGGAACTGGCGCGTTCCGGTGCCGACCTGAAAGGTTTTGTCAGTTTTCACGGCGGTCTGGCCACTCCGGAAGGACAGTCCTACGCCACGACCAGGGGGTCAGTGCTGGTCCTGCATGGCAGTGCCGACACGGCCGTCTCCATGGCTGATTTCGCGCAGCTGACAACCGAACTTGAGGCTCACGACATTCCCCATGAGATGATCACCTACAGTGGGGCTCCCCACGCTTTTACCCTGTTTGATTCTGATCGTTATCGCGCAGATGCTGACAGGAAATCCTGGGATCGTTTTCTGGGTTATCTGCAGGAAACGCTGGATTGATTATTCCGGCCAACCCGAAGAGACAGGAGAGACATTCATGATTTTTCGAAAAGCCCTGATCATTGCTTTAAGTCTGGTGGCGATTCTGGCGGCCAGCGGCAGCAGTGCTGAGGTGCCGACCAGCCCTGCTGATATTCCGCGGCTGACGGTCACCGGACTGCAGGAACTGCAGGGTCGGGAGTCGGTGCTGTTCATCGACACCCGCACTCCCGGTCAGTGGCAACGGGCCACTGACAAGATTGTCGGTGCCGCTCGCCTGACCAGTCAGACAGATCTGGAACGCTTTGTCCAGACTGTTCCCCCCCATACCCCCATAGTTGTCTACTGCACCTGACCGAACGAATCATCCAGCGCCGGTCTGGCGCTGCTGCTGGCCCAACAGGGGTTCACCAGGGTCTACGCCCTTAAAGGCGGTTATCAGGCGTACCGAAGCGCCGGTCTGCCTGTAGAAAGTCGGTAACGGAACACCTCAGACTTTTCCCGACAGGAAAGGGGGAGGGTACGGGCTACAAGACCTGCTTGAGAAAGAGCCTGGCCCGTTCCTCCCTGGGCGCCGTGAAAAAGTGCTCCGGCGTGCCTTCCTCCACCAGTTTGCCATGATCCATAAACAGAACCCGATCGGCGACTTCACGGGCAAACCCCATTTCGTGGGTCACCACCACCATGGTCATGCCTTCCCGCGCCAGTTGCTTCATGACCTCCAGGACTTCGCCCACCATTTCCGGATCAAGGGCGCTGGTCGGCTCATCGAACAGCATCACCTTGGGATCCATGGCCAGAGCCCTGGCGATAGCAACCCGCTGCTGCTGGCCGCCGGAAAGCCGGATGGGGTATTCCTGTTCTTTTTCAGCGATACCGACCTTGCTTAGCAGGGCCCGGGCTTTTTTCTCGGCGTCGGCGGTACTTCTTTTGCGGACCACCTTTTGCGCCAGGACCAGGTTTTCGATAACGGTCTTGTGAGGGAACAGATTAAACTGCTGAAACACCATGCCGACTTCACGCCGGATCTTGTTCAGGTCCGTCTTGCGATGGGCCAGATCAACACCGTCAATATAGATATGCCCTGATGTGAGCTCTTCCAGCCCGTTCAAACAGCGCAGGTAGGTCGACTTGCCGGAACCCGAGGGGCCGATGACAACGACCACTTCACCGGGCTTGATGTGGGTGGACACGCCATCGACGGCATGCACTGTCTGACCGCGTCCGATAAAGGTTTTTTTCAGATCGATGGTTTTAATCACTGATTGCCAGCCTCCGTTCAACCCAGGCGATAACCTGTGACAGGGATGCGGTAAGGAGAAAATACAGAAGCGCCACCACGAACCAGATTTCAAAGGTGGCAAAGGTCGAGGTAATAACCTCGCGCCCGCTTTTGGTCAGGTCGGTAATGGCGATGACCGACACCAGGGATGAATCCTTGATCAGGCTGATAAACTGTCCGGCCAGCGGCGGCAGGGTCCGCTTGAAGGCCTGGGGCAGGATGATATGCACCATGGCCTGGGTGGTTGTCATCCCCAGGGATTTGGCTGCTTCCATCTGGCCTCTGGGTATCGACTGAATACCGGCGCGGATGATCTCGGCGACATAGGCTCCGGCAAAGATCGCCAGGGCACAAATGCCGGCGGCGATGCGATCGATGTTAAGCACGGTGCCGAAGAAAAAATAGACGATGAAAATCTGCACCAGCAGGGGCGTGCCGCGGATGAGCTCAACGTAGAGGGTCGAGAGCTGGCGCAGGGTCACATTCCTGCCGATACGACACAGCCCGGTCATCAGGCCGATCACCAGGCCGATGATACTGGCCACGAAGGAGATCCACAGGGTCACCCACAGGCCGTGCAGAAGCGGCCCCACCTGCCAGTTGAAGACCGATCCGATATGATCGCCGGCAAACAGATCCTCATTCTCCGACACCCTCAAGGTATCGCTGTCGATGCGGTAGGTCTCCTCTTCATCAAACCGGTCACGCACGGTAACGGTCGTCGTGTCACCGGCCGTCTCGATCTCGACAACGCGGCCGTCATAGGGGACGCGCTTTGCGTCTTCGTTATGGTAGACGAAATATTGCGGCACCCGGTTCCAGCGCCAGGTGTAATCCACCTTGCCGGTCGCCACCCACAGTCCGTAGCCCATGCCGACCAGAACCAGAGCGGTCAGTAGATGCCAACACCAGTCTTTGCGAAAACTGTTCACAACGTACAGGCCCTTTGTAAAATAAACATGAAAAAGCCGCTGTAATCCTGTCGTGCAAAGGGACTACAGCGGCTTTTTAAATGAATCAGTTCTGAATCTGCTTCAGCCAGTCATCTTCGATGAACCATTTGTTGTAAATCTGCTCGTAGGTGCCATCGCTTTTGATCTGATTAAGGAAGTTGTTGAGCCAGTTGAGAAAATCATGATTACCCTTGCGGATAGCCCAGGCCAGAGGCTCGTGGGTGAAGGGCTCGTCAAGAAAAACCAGGTTGCCGTCGTTGCGCTGGGCATTGGTAATGGACAGCAGGGGGAGGTCATAAACCACAGCATGGACCTTGCCGTTGAGCATGTCGAGAACAGCTTCCTGCTCGGTTTCAAAAGAGATGTATTCAGCGCGGGGGATCATCCGCTTGACCGCCTGCTCACCGGTGGTGCCGAGCTTGGATGCGACCTTGTATTTCGCGTCATTCAGATCACGGTAGGATTTGACCTCATCGGCAATTTCCTTGCGGATGAGAATGGTCTGGCCGACAACGATGTAGGGATTGGCGAAATTGACGCTCAGGTTCCGCTCCTGGGTCAAGGTCATGCCGCTCATGATGATGTCGAACTTGTCTGTCAGCAGGGCTGGAATGATACCGTCCCAGGCCGTGCTGACCAGCTCCAGCTTGACCCCCATGGCATTGGCCATGCGCCGGGCGATATCAACATCGAAACCGATAATTTCGCCACGCTGGTTGGTCAGCTCAAATGGCATGTAGCCGGGCTCCAGGCCAACCCGCAGAACACCGCGCTGCTGAATCTCATCCAGCACGTCCGCGGTAGCTGTCAACGGCAGCAGCAAGCCCAACGCCAGGCAACAGACAGATAACAACTTGATCGCTTTCATCGAATTTTTCCTCCACAACATAAGCAAATGAAAAGATACCGCGCCGGGTTCCCCGACGTGGCGGACCAGACCTCACACCATTAATAGGACTTTCCTTCATCCAGAAGTTCTGATATTGACATGCGGATCTTGCACACGGGGCACAGGGGAAGGTCGTCCACCGGAAAATAGACGATCTCCGTATGACGACACCGTGGGCAAATGACTTCGACGGCTTCATGCTGGGTTTTATCCGATTTTTTCATGGGTATCTCAAACTCCGGCCACACCTGGATGACCTGTTTTTGACTGCCGAGCTAGGCTTATAACATGTTTTTTTTGTTACAAACAATCATTTTAGTAACCTTCGCTGATGGAATGACCCTGCCATGCCCGCCTTGAACCGGATCAACCGCCGGCAATTGGGTGCCGAGCTGATGCTCGCTTCGGTCACCCTGTTCTGGGGCGCGACCTTTCCTATCGTCAAGGACGCCATCGCCCAGACTCCGGTTCTTTCCTTTCTCTGGGTTCGCTTTGCCCTGGCGGCGCTGTTACTGGCCCTTCTGGCCGGACCGGCCGGGTTTGCCACTCTGGATCGACGGGGCTGGGGAATTGGTGTTTTTCTGGGAACGCTGCTGTTTTTATCCTACCTTTTTCAGACCTTCGGGCTGGAGTTGACAAGTTCCACCAATGCCGGCTTTCTCACGGGTCTGAACGTTGTCTGGGTGCCCCTTCTGGCCGGGCCTTTACTGAAAAAACCGGCGGCTACCGGCTCAAAAATCGGTGTCGTCCTTGCCCTGACCGGGCTGCTCTGTCTGACCTGGCAATCCCCCTGGGTGTTCAATATCGGAGATTTCCTCGTATTTATCTGCTCCCTCTTCGTCGCCCTGCACATCCTGGGGCTCGATGCTCTGACCAGGGGCTACGACGGACGGGCCCTGGCCTTTGTCCAGATCGCTACGATGACGGTTCTGGCCTGTGGCGGCAGCCTGATGTTTGAACCTGTTTCCTGGCCACAGGTCTGGAGCGTCTCGCTGATTATGGCCTTCATCATTACCGCGGTCTTTGCCACCGCCTACGCGTTCTGGGCGATGACGACCTTTCAGCATCGCACAACGCCAACCCGCGCGGCCCTGATCTACACCCTGGAACCGGTGTTCGCGGCCATCTTCTCGGTCTGGCTGCTGGGCGAAACCCTCACGGCTGTCGGCTGGCTCGGCGGCGTGCTGATTGTTGCCGGCATGGTGGTTGCCGAATGCTGGAACCTGTTCAATCCGCCGCCGGCAAGGCAGCCGGTCGGTTAGGCACCACCCCCGGCTGTCCGAAGGAATGCGGCTGGTTTATGGCCATGCCCTGCAGCCCGCCGGATCAGCTCGTACCGTGCTGATTATGCTTTACATTGATATGTGTCCCGCATAGGATTATGCGTTTGAGTTCAAACGCCAACCTGTTTTTACTTTTGAGTGTTCATGAATCTGAATCTTATCCGCAATTTTTCTATTATCGCCCACATCGACCATGGCAAATCGACCCTGGCCGATCGCCTGCTGGAAGCCACCGGTGCCCTGACCGACCGGGAAAGATCGGACCAGTACCTGGACAAGATGGAGCTTGAAAAGGAACGTGGCATCACCATCAAGGCGCAGGCGGTTCGATTGACCTACAAGGCTTCTGATGGTCAGACTTACATCCTGAATCTGATCGATACCCCCGGACATGTCGATTTTTCTTATGAAGTGAGCCGCTCCCTGTCAGCCTGTGAAGGCGCCCTGCTCGTGGTCGATGCCGCCCAGGGGGTCGAAGCCCAGACCCTGGCCAATGTCTATATGGCCATCGATCAGGATCTCGAAGTCTTTCCGGTTCTCAACAAGATCGACCTGCCCAGCGCCGACCCGGTCGCCGTATGCCAGGATATTGAAGAAATTATCGGCATTGATACCAGCGACGCCATTCATGCCAGCGCCAAGGAAGGGAAGGGGATTGCCGAAATCCTGGAAGCTCTGGTCAAAAAGGTGCCGCCGCCCACCGGCAACCCTGACGGCCTGCTGCAGGCTCTGATCTTCGATTCCTGGTACGACTCGTACCAGGGGGTTATCGTGCTGGTTCGCATCGTTGAGGGCACAATCAAAAAAGGTGATAAAATCCGCCTGATGATGACGGGTGGTGTCTATGAGGTGAACAAGGTCGGGGCTTTTTCGCCCCATCCGGTGGAGCTCAAGGAACTGGGCGCCGGCGAGGTGGGTTTTATTATCGCCGGCATCAAGGTGGTCGAAGATGCCAAGGTCGGCGACACCATCACCCATCATCACGCCCCGGCAGCAAAGGCCCTGCCCGGCTTCCAGGTGGTCAAGCCGATGGTCTTCTCCGGTCTTTATCCCATCGACAGCGGCGAGTACGACACCCTGCGTGATGCCCTGGAAAAACTGCGCCTGAATGACGCGGCCTTCTCCTTTGAGCCGGAAAATTCACTGGCTTTGGGCTTCGGTTTCCGCTGCGGCTTTCTCGGCCTGCTGCACATGGAAATCATCCAGGAACGCCTTGAGCGTGAATTCGATGTCGAACTCATCACCACCGCGCCCACCGTCGTCTATAAGGTGACAACAACCAAGGGGGAACTGCTGCATGTCGAGAGTGCCAACATGCTGCCCGACATCCAGCTGATTCAGCAGATCGAGGAACCCTTCGTTCTGGCCTCGATCCATGTTCCCAACGAGTTCGTCGGTGCCGTTCTCGGACTCTGCATCGAAAAGCGCGGTGTTCAGCGCGAACTGAAATACCTGACCGCCAACCGGGTCATGGTCGTTTTTGAGCTGCCCCTGAATGAAATCGTCATGGACTTTTTCGACCGTTTGAAATCGGTAACCCGCGGTTATGCCTCCCTCGACTATGAACACCTGGACTTCCGGCCAAGCCGTCTGGTCCGTCTGAATATTCTCATCAACGGCGAGGCGGTTGATGCCCTGTCACTGATCGTGCATCATGAAAAGGCCCAGTTTCGTGGCCGTGAACTGGTCGAAAAGATGAAGGAATTTATTCCACGCCAACAATATGAAGTCGCTATCCAGGCGGCTATCGGCAACAAGGTTATCGCCCGGTCAACGGTCAAGGCGTTACGCAAGGATGTCACTGCCAAATGCTACGGCGGCGACATCACCCGCAAACGGAAACTGCTGGAAAAACAGAAAGCCGGTAAAAAGCGCATGAAGCAGATCGGCAGTGTCGAACTGCCGCAGGAGGCTTTTCTGGCTATCCTCAAAATCAAAGAGTAGGGTCATGGTCTTTTTCAGAAAGAAAAAAGCGGTGCATGGCGTCAAAAAGCCCTGGTATCGTGAATGGTCGGAAGCCCTGATTGTCGCCGTCGTTTTGGCGCTGATCATCCGTACGTTTATTTTTCAGGCGTTCAAAATCCCGTCGGGGTCCATGCTTGACACCCTCCTCATCGGTGATCATCTCCTGGTCAACAAGTTCATCTACGGCACCCAGCTTCCCTTCAGCGATAAGCGCATACTGCCCATACGCTCCCCCGAACGGGGCGATGTCATCGTCTTTGAGTTTCCCGAAGATGAAGGCAAGTCCTACTTTCAGCGGCGCGATTTCATCAAGCGGGTCATCGGACTGCCCGGTGATCTGGTGGAAATCCGCGGCAAGCAGGTTTTTATCAATGGCCAGCCCTTTAGCGTCGAGCAGGAGGTCTACAAGGACAACAGCATGCTGCCGGCGGCGGTCGGACCACGCGACTTCATGCCGCCCCGCAAGGTACCGGATGACCAGTATTTTGTTCTGGGGGACAATCGTGATTTCTCCTACGACAGCCGGTTCTGGGGCTTTGTCGACGACTCCAAGGTCAAGGGGCTGGCATTTATCAAATACTGGTCCTGGGATCGCGATGCCGACCTCATCAACAAGGTGCGCTTCGAACGTATCGGCCGACTCATCAACTGACACGCCACAGACGGGACAGGTTGTCATTGGCATGGATACAGGGAGCAGAAATTCTGTTTGACATAGGCACATCGTCCATAGTATGTATCGCACGATTTTGACGTGAACCCTTTAAGTCGATCCGAGAGGTTGGCAAGGGAGCAACAGTGAAAACATCAGTCCATACGACATACCCGATGAACACCTGTACAGATTTTCTGTGCAGGTGTTTTTTTGTATGCGCCGGCCGCTACAGGAGGTCTAGATGACGGCAGAATCAGTGGAAATCCTTGATCTGGATGGTGTCAACCGTTCCCTGACCCGCATTGCTCATGAGATTATTGAAAAGAACAAGGGGGTTGATGATCTGGTGCTGATCGGCATCCGTACCGGTGGCGCCTATCTGGGAAAGCAGTTGCAGCAGCGGATCAGCGATATTGAGCAGCAGACCGTTCCCTTCGGCACCATCGATGTCACCATGTACCGCGATGACCTGGCATCACGCAGCGATCTGGCCGTCGGCCAGACGGATATTCCGTTTGCCATCGACAACAAGCGGGTGATTCTGGTGGATGATGTCCTGTTTACCGGTCGCACCATCAGGGCGGCCATGGACGCGATGATGGATTTCGGCCGCCCCCAGAATATCCAGCTGGCCATTCTTATCGATCGCGGCCACCGGGAGCTGCCCATCCGTCCGGACTATATCGGCCGCAACCTGCCGACCTCGCGCAGTGAAAAAATCAAGGTCGATTTTGACCAGCACCACATTCCCCGGGCCGTACGTTTATACAAACATTAAGGGCGGAGACGATTTTATGGCATTCAATCCGAAACATATCCTGACAATACGCGATCTGAGGGCGGCGGATATCAATTTCATCCTGGACACGGCGCTAAGCTTCAAAGAGATCAACACCAGACAGATCAAAAAGGTGCCGACCCTGCGGGGCAAAACCATCGTCAATCTTTTTTTCGAAGCCAGCACCCGCACCCGCACCTCCTTTGAGATCGCCGGCAAGAGGCTCTCTGCCGACACTATCAACATCAGCGCCTCATCGTCTTCCGTGGTCAAAGGGGAGACCCTCGAAGACACCGCCCAGAACATCGAGGCCATGCATCCGGATATTATCGTCATGCGCCACAGCGCGTCCGGTGCCTGTGACTATCTGGCAAAACGGCTGAAGTGCTCCATCATCAACGCCGGAGACGGCACCCATGAACACCCGAGTCAGGCCCTCCTCGATGCCTTCACCATCCGCCAGCACAAAGGACAGATTGCCGGACTGACCGTCGCCATAGTCGGCGATGTGACCCACAGCCGGGTGGTGCGCTCCAACATCTACTGCCTGACCAAGCTTGGCGCGACAGTGCGGGTTGCCGGTCCACGCACCATGCTGCCTCCTGGTCTGGAAAAACTCGGATGCGAGGTTCACAGCAGCCTCAGTTCCGCCATCAGTGGTGCCGATTGCGTGATGATGCTGCGCATTCAGCGGGAACGTCAGGGCAAAACCCTGATCCCCTCCCTGCGGGAGTACGCCCGCTTTTTCGGACTCAATACGGAGAATATCAAGCTGGCCAAGGACGACGCCATCGTCCTGCATCCGGGGCCGATGAACCGCGGTGTGGAAATTTCCTCCTTTGTTGCCGACGGCCCGCAGAATGTCATTCTCGATCAGGTCGAAAACGGGGTGGCCGTGCGCATGGCCCTGCTGTACCTGGTCGCGGGTGGCGAACAGCTGCCCAAAGATTAAACTCCTACTTTAAGGAATGACTATGAAGATACTGATTAAAAATGGACATCTGGTCGATCCGAAAAACAATATCGATGGGCAATTTGACCTGCTTATCGACCAGGGCAAGGTCGTTGCGGTGGAACCTTCCATTAACGCGCCTGACGCCGAGGTGGTGGATGCCTCCGGCCTGCTGGTGACTCCGGGGCTCATCGATATCCATGTTCATCTGCGCGATCCGGGTCTGGAATACAAGGAAGACATCATCAGTGGAACCCGCGCCGCAGCTGCCGGTGGCGTCACCTCGATCGCCTGTATGCCCAACACCAAACCGGTGATCGATTCGGCACCCCTGGTTGAATACATTATCAACAAGGCCAAAAACCAGGGCAGCGCCAACGTCTTTCCTGTGGCCGCCATCAGTCAGGGGATGAAAGGGGAGGTGCTGGCCGAGATGGGTGAACTCAAGGCTGCCGGCTGCGTCGCCTTTTCCGATGACGGTGTGCCCGTTGTCAGCGGCGAACTCATGCGCCGGGCCTTTGAATACGCCGACACCTTCGGCGCGCCCATTATCTCCCACGCCGAAGATTTGAGTCTGGTGGGCGACGGCTGCATGAACGAAGGGGAGGTGGCCACGGAACTGGGACTCAAGGGCATTCCCTGGGTTGCCGAGGACGCGGCGACTGCCCGCGAGATCATGCTGGCGGAGTTTACCGGCGCGCGCCTGCACGTTGCCCACGTCTCCACCAAAGGCAGCGTCGAACTGGTGCGTCAGGCCAAGGCCCGTGGCGTCAAGGTCACCTGCGAGGCGACCCCGCATCATTTTACCCTGACGGACGAGGCGGTGCGCGGCTACAACACCAATGCCAAAATGAATCCCCCCCTGCGCACCCGGTCCGATGTCGATGCCATCCGCGCCGGCCTCGCCGACGGCACCATCGACGCCATTGCTACCGACCATGCGCCCCATCACTACGACGAAAAAAATGTCGAATTCGCTATTGCCCTGAATGGCATCGTCGGCCTTGAAACCCTGCTCCCCCTGACCCTGCAGCTGGTGCGTGACGGGGTGATTGATCTGGTCCGCGCCGTCGCCCTGCTGACCTGCCGGCCGGCGGAAATTATCGGCATCGACCGCGGCTCCCTGGAGGTTGGCGCGGTTGCCGATATTGCTCTGATTGATCCAGAACTTGAGTGGACACTTGATGCGCAAAAGCTGCAATCGAAAAGCAAAAATACTCCCTTCGATGGATGGCAACTGCGCGGCGCTGCAGTTCAGACGTTGTTGGCGGGGTGCACAGTACACCCGCGTTAATAAGAATTTTACTGGATGTGGGGTCGTGGTTTTCATGAAAAGGGTGTTCTTTCGCCATGGATGGCGAAAGCCAAGCGACCATGGATGGTGTACAGCGTCCCTTTGAATGAAAAATACGATCCCGCATACTGGCCACTTTAACAAGAACTTTTTTAGCTGAGGCAATAAATGAAAGCAGTACTAGCATTGGCCGATGGCCGGTATTTTACAGGATCATCCCTGGGCGCCACCGGAGAAGTCACCGGCGAGGTCGTGTTCAACACCAGCATGAGCGGTTATCAGGAAATCCTGACGGATCCTTCCTACTATGGTGAAATCGTCACCATGACCTATCCGCAGATCGGCAATTACGGTATCAACCCGGATGATGTCGAATCGGACAGGCCCTATCTCTCCGGTTTTATTGTCCGCGAATCCTGCCCCTTTCCCAGCAATTTCCGCTCGCGGATGAGCCTTGACGAGTACCTTAAACAGCAGAACATCATCGCCCTGGAAGGGATCGATACCCGGGCCCTTGTCCGGCATATCCGTACTGCCGGTGCCCAGACAGGCATTATCTCGACCATCGATACCGACCCGCAAAGTTTGGTCGACAAAGCCCGCAAAGCTCCCGGACTCGTCGGTCGTGACCTGGTCAGTGAAATCACCTGCAAGAAACCCTACACCTGGGATGAAGGCTTGTGGGCGCTGGGCAGTGGTTATCCCCAGTGCGATCCAGCGACGGCGCAGTACCGGGTTGTCGCTTTTGATTTCGGCATCAAGCGCAACATTCTGCGCAACCTGACGGCGCGGGGCTGCCGGGTCACTGTCGTACCGGCAACCACGAGCGCCGCTGAGGTGATGGCCATGCAGCCCGACGGGATTTTTCTCAGCAACGGACCGGGGGACCCAGAACCTTTGACCTTTGCCCAGGAAACCATTGCCGAGCTGCTGGGAAAAGCACCGATCTTCGGCATCTGCCTCGGCCATCAGCTGTTGTCCATTGCTGCCGGCGCCAGAACCTTCAAACTGAAATTCGGCCATCGTGGCGGCAACCAGCCGGTTCTCGATTACGCCCGCAATCAGGTGGAGATCACTTCCCAGAATCACGGGTTTGCCGTCGATCCGGAAAGCTTCGATCCCAAACAGGTGCGGGTAACACACATCAACCTGAACGACCGGACTGTTGAAGGGATTGCCCACCTGCAGCACCCGGCATTCTCCGTCCAGTATCATCCGGAAGCGTCCCCCGGGCCCCATGACGCCGCCTACCTGTTTGATCGGTTCGTGGCACTGATGCAGCAGCACAAGGCATAACTTTATTGCTGATACAAAGGAGTATCTATCCCCATGCCAAAACGTGAAGACATCAAAACTATCCTGATCATCGGTTCCGGCCCGATCATTATCGGCCAGGCGTGTGAATTTGATTATTCCGGCACCCAGGCCTGCAAGGCCCTGCGCCAGCTCGGTTATCGGATTGTTCTGGTGAACTCGAATCCGGCGACGATCATGACCGACCCGGTCATGGCGGACGCGACCTATATCGAACCTTTGAATGTCGCCACCCTGACGGAGATTATCGCCAAGGAACGGCCCGATGCCCTGCTCCCCAACCTGGGTGGTCAGACGGCCCTGAATCTGGCCATGGCCCTGGCCGAAGCGGGTGTCCTCAACGACTACAAGGTCAAAGTCATCGGCGTCAACCTCGATGCCATCAAGCGCGGAGAAGATCGCGATACCTTCAAGCAGACCATGGCGTCACTGGGTATTGAGACGGCACGCAGTGAAATTGCCACCTCCATGGACCAGGCCCGTGACATCGTCGAGCGTACCGGTCTGCCCGTTGTCATTCGCCCGGCCTACACCATGGGCGGAACCGGCGGCGGCTTTGCCTACAACCTGGAAGAGTTTGAAGATATTGCCGCGCGTGGTTTGTCCTTAAGTCCCGTCAGCCAGATTCTTATTGAAGAATCGGTACGCGGCTGGGAAGAGCTTGAAGTTGAAGTCGTCCGCGATGCCAAAAACCAGAAGGTCACCGTCTGCTTTATTGAAAATGTCGACGCCATGGGGGTCCATACGGGCGACTCCTTCTGCACCGCCCCGATGCTGACCATCTCCACTGAACTGCAGGATCGCCTGCAGGATTACGCCCATCGTATTGTTGAAGCCATTGAGGTCATCGGCGGTACCAATGTCCAGTTTGCCCACGACCCGCAGACCGGACGGGTGGTGGTCATCGAGATCAACCCCCGGACCTCCCGTTCTTCAGCCCTGGCCTCCAAGGCCACCGGCTTTCCCATCGCCCTGGTTTCGGCCATGCTCGCGGCCGGTCTGACCCTCGACGAGATCCCCTACTGGCGGGACGGCACCCTGGATAAATACACCCCGTCTGGCGATTATGTCGTCGTCAAGTTCGCCCGCTGGGCCTTTGAAAAATTCAAGGGGGTGCAGGATCGCCTGGGTACCCAGATGCGGGCCGTCGGTGAAGTCATGAGTATCGGCAAAAACTACAAGGAGGCTCTGCACAAAGCGATTCGCTCCCTGGAAAACGGCCGTTATGGTCTGGGTTTTGCCGCGAACTTCAATAAAAAATCCCTTGATGAACTGCTGGAACTGCTGGCCGAACCGAGCAGCGAGCGTCATTACATCATTTACGAAGCCCTGCGCAAGGGCGCTTCCATCGACCTGCTGCACCAGCGGACACACATCAAGGCCTGGTTTCTTGAACAGATGCGGGAGCTGGTGGAACTGGAAGAAAGGATTCTTGTTTTCGCCGGGCAGTTGCCCCCGGATGAATTGCTGATCCAGGCCAAAAAAGACGGTTTTGCCGATCGCTACCTGGCACAGATCCTCGGTGTTTCCGAATCAGCGGTGCGCGAACGCCGCCTGCAGCTGGGTATGGATGAAGCCTGGGAGGCAGTGCCGGTCAGTGGTGTCGAAAACGCCGCCTATTATTACTCCAGCTACAATACGACCGATTCCGTTGCGGTCAGTGATCGTAAAAAGATCATGGTGTTAGGCGGTGGACCAAACCGTATAGGGCAGGGCATCGAGTTTGATTACTGCTGTGTCCATACCGCCTTTGCCCTGCGCGACGCCGGTTATGAGACGATCATGGTCAATTGCAATCCGGAAACCGTATCGACCGATTACGACACCTCCGACAAACTCTATTTTGAACCCCTGACCGTCGAGGATGTTCTGTCCATCTACCACAAGGAAAAGCCGGAAGGGGTCGTGGTGCAGTTCGGTGGTCAGACGCCCCTGAACATTGCCGCCGAACTGCAGGCGGCCGGCGTCAGGATTATCGGCACCAGCCCCGAAACCATCGACCTGGCGGAAGACCGGGATCAATTCAACCGGATCATGCGCAAACTGGACATTCCCCAGCCCGATTCAGGCATGGCCGGCAGCATCGAAGAAGCGACAGCCATTGCCGCGCGCATCGGCTATCCCCTCATCGTCCGCCCGTCCTATGTTCTTGGTGGACGCGCCATGGAGATTGTCCATGACGAGGAGATGCTGCTGGAGTATCTGCAGAAAGCCGTTGACATCTCCCCCGGGCGGCCGATTCTCATCGACTCTTTTCTGATGGATGCCATCGAAGCGGAAGCCGATGCCATTTGTGACGGCAAAACCGCCTGGGTCCCGGCGGTCATGGAGCACATCGAGATGGCCGGGGTTCACTCCGGCGATTCCGCCTGCGTGATTCCTCCGGTGAATATTCCGCAGCACCATCTCCAGACCATTACCGAATATACCCGTCGCATTGCCGTGGAAATGGGCGTGGTCGGACTGATGAACATTCAGTATGCCATCTGCGGCGACAGGGTCTACATCCTCGAAGCCAACCCGCGGGCCAGTCGCACGGTGCCGCTGGTATCCAAGATCTGCGCTGTACCCATGCCGCGCCTGGCGGTGCAGGCCATGCTTGGGAAAACCCTGGAAGCGGCGGCCGGTGCGCCACCATCAATCCCTTATTTCGGGGTCAAGGAAGCGGTCTTTCCTTTCAACATGTTCCCCGAGGTCGATCCCCTCCTTGGCCCGGAGATGCGCTCAACCGGCGAGGTGCTCGGCCTGGCGGACAGTTTCGGGCTGGCCTTCTATCGCGCTCAGGAGGCAACGGGAACCAGCCTGCCCCTGCAGGGCAGTGTCCTGCTCACCGTTGCCGAAACGGACAAGCCGGTTATCCTTGAAGTCGCCAAAACCTTTGAACGTCTGGGCTTTAAACTGCTGGCGACCGCCGGTACCGCAGCTTTTCTGGAAGCGGGTGGGGTCACGGCAATCCCTGTCCAGAAGATGCACGAAGGTCGTCCGAATATCGGTGACCTGCTCAAAAACGGTGAAATTCAGCTGGTTATCAACACGCCCATCGGTAAACAAAGTATTTACGATGATTCCTATATTCGCAAAACGGCGATCCGCTACAAGATCCCCTACATCACCACCGCTGCCGCTGCCCAGGCAGCGGCCATGGGCATCGCCGCCCGACGGCAGGGGAAGGGTGATATCTGCGCGCTGCAGAGCTATCACGCCAGGCTGTAATCAGCATCCATATTCTGCAAGGAAAGAGAATGCCAAAACGCACTGATTTGAAGAAAATTCTCATTATCGGAGCCGGCCCTATCGTCATCGGTCAGGCCTGCGAGTTTGATTACTCCGGAGCCCAGGCCTGCAAGGCGTTAAAGGAGGAGGGCTATCAGGTCGTGCTGCTCAACTCCAATCCGGCGACCATCATGACCGACCCGGATTTCGCTGATCGCACCTATATCGAACCGGTGACGCCCGATGTTCTGACCCGGATTATTGAGAAAGAACGTCCGGATGCCGTCCTGCCGACCCTGGGTGGACAAACCGCCCTGAATACGGCCTTGACCGTCGCCAAAAACGGCACCCTCGATCAGTACGGCGTTGAGCTGATCGGCGCCAAGCTGGAAGCCATCGAAAAAGCGGAAGACCGAACCCTGTTCAAGCGGGCGATGGAGAAGATCGGCCTTGAGGTGCCCCGTTCCGGCCTGGCCCACAGCTATCAGGAGGCCATGGATCTGATCGACGAAATCGGTTTTCCGGCCATCATCCGTCCATCCTTTACCCTCGGCGGCAGTGGTGGCGGCATTGCCTACAACCGTGAAGAATATGAAGAGATCGCCATGGCCGGCATTGAAGCCTCGCCTACCAACGAGATTCTCGTTGATGAGTCGATCCTCGGCTGGAAGGAGTACGAACTCGAGGTCATGCGTGACACCGCGGATAATGTCGTTATTATCTGCTCCATCGAAAATTTTGATGCCATGGGCGTGCATACGGGCGACTCCATCACCGTCGCCCCGGCCCAGACCCTGACCGACAAGGAGTACCAGATCCTGCGCGATGCCTCCCTGAAGATCATCCGTGAGATCGGCGTTGAAACCGGCGGCTCCAATATCCAGTTCGGTATCGATCCGAAGACCGGCCGCCTTGTTGTCATTGAAATGAATCCGCGGGTTTCCCGGTCATCGGCCCTGGCCTCCAAGGCAACGGGTTTTCCCATCGCCAAGATCGCTGCCAAGCTGTCCGTCGGTTATCGTCTTGATGAACTGAACAATGATATCACCCGGGAGACCCTGGCCGCTTTCGAACCGACCATCGACTATGTCGTCACCAAAAT
>CALFFB010000246.1 GCA_937958075.1 uncultured Geobacteraceae bacterium
AGGCCCTGGGTAAAGCCCTGCGCCGTATCCGGACCTTCAAGCCGGTCTTTCTGGTCATTGCTCTCGGGCTGGATACCGCCAACGGTGATCCCACCGGAACCTGGAGCCTGACCCGCGAAGATTTCAGGGAAAACGGTCGCCTGCTCGGGCGTCTGCGTCTGCCAACGGTGGTGGTTCAGGAAGGCGGTTACGACAACCGTGTGCTGGGGAGTAACGCCCGCTGGTTTTTCCAGGGGCTGCGGGAGGGGAGTTTTGTCGAATAAATCAGACGGCGGTTTTTTTCGGGGGAGTCTGTAACCTCTTTTAACAGGGTTCGACGTTGCCACTCGTGGAACGTTACGCAGTAGCAATATGGCCTGATATCAGATCGTCATCCTTGACAAAATAACCACAAAGGTTAATTATGGAAAAACGATTGCCACATTATCACCTGGAAAGGGTGAAGGATTACGTTGCCACCAAGGGAATTGATGCCTTCACTCTGGCCGCCCGGCGAAATGGATTTGCTTTAGGCTTGACACAGGCCGAACTGGTTGCCGTGATATTGACGATGACCCGTCGGGATTTTTACAAGTCCATGACCAGTTATCAGGATCATACCCTGTGGCAGGATGTTTACCATGCGCCCTTGCCTGCTGGCGGAATGGCCTACGTTAAAATTTCCGACCCTGGCACCGGCAGGCCAGTGATTCAATTCAAGGAGCTGTAGCCATGAGCACCCCACGTTGCACAAGTTGCGGATACGCAAACATGACCCACGCGACCGACCACGCCGAGAAGATCACCGTCGGCACCTTCACTGAGGTTGTCAGCGGTCTGTCCGGCTGGTTTTGCCCTAAGTGCGGCGACGGCTGGCTTGAAGATGAGTCAAGCCGCCGATTCGGATCAGCAGGAGATGAGCTTGTCCGGCGGCATCGTGAGCAGATCAAGCGCGACATCCGACGTATCAGGCGCAAGCTCGGATTGACCCAGAAGCAAGCCGCCGTCGTTTTCGGCGGAGGCATCAACGCCTTTTCCCGTTACGAACGTGGTGAGGTCGAACCTGGCACCGCGACTCTGAAGCTGCTGCAACTGCTGGATAAACATCCGGAACTGTTGCAAGAGGTTGTCAACAGTTGACCATCGCCACGGAATAATCGACAAATGGGGCTTTCCGGCTCAATTCGAACAATTTATTTAAACGCTTCGATATTTCTTGAAATTCCATTCGCCGCTGTTTCTGCGTATACGGGCTTGGCACCTTTTGCTTCTATTGCGTTTGAAGAGAACGACAGCACCATTGCATATGGCGCGTTCATCTTTTGGAATGATATTGAGGGGTTGGATGGTTTTCTGATTATCTAACATAGGCCA
>CALFFB010000247.1 GCA_937958075.1 uncultured Geobacteraceae bacterium
CAACGCAAACAGCTGGAAAAAGAACTGCAGAACAAGAATGCCGAGCTCGAAAACTTTACCTATACGATTTCCCACGATTTAAAAAGTCCCCTCATTACCATTCAGGCTTACGCTGGCCTAGCACAGAGGGATCTGCCCTCCGACACGCATGAGCTGGCAAAAAAGGGCTTGCGTACAATCAGTGATGCCGCGACCAAAATGGGCCATAAGCTCGAAGCGTTGCTGGAACTGTCACGCGCCGGAAAGGCCATGGCCAAACCAACGACTATTGACATGAACCAGCTGGTGGAGGACTGCCTCAGTCACATGGCCGGGGTGCTGCAGCAGGTCGAAATAGTTGTGCAACCGCATCTCCCGGAGGCATTCGGTGATCCTCACCGGATTACAGGGGTGGTACAAAATCTGGTAGAAAACGCCATCAAGTACATGGGGGAGCAGACTGCGCCACGGATTGAGCTGGGGTTCCGACGTGAAGGTCGTGAGACAATCTACTTTGTCAGCGACAATGGCGCCGGCATCGCGCCTGATTTTCATGAAAAAATTTTTGACCTGTTCAAAAAACTCGATCCCCGGAGCAGCGGAACCGGGGTTGGTCTGGCGCTGGTCAAGCGGATTATCGAGGGGCATGGCGGGCGAATCTGGGTTGAATCGCAGGGCACCGGTCAGGGTAGCTGCTTTCTGTTTACCCTGGGTGGCCGCTGAAATTTAATCGGAAGGATATCAATCCCGTGCTGCCGTTTGCCGGGATGCTGCTGACACCGTCAGGACGGCTGTATCGTCTTTCTTTTTTTCAGGGCCAGGTAATTCCCGGCGAGAATCAGGCAGATGCCGATCAGGGCTTCGGGGGTCCACTGGTACTTTTCCCAGATGGTGGAGAGCAGCAGCGCCACCAGGGGAAACAGCAGAGTGGCGTAGGCGGCACGCCCTGGGCCGATGCGGCCGACCAGGCTTAAATAGCAGCCGAAGGCGATGACCGAACCGAACAAAGCGAGATAAGCCAGGGAGACAAGATAAGGCGCTGTCAGTTCGATCTGCAGCGGTACGCCGTTTATCACAACCAGCAGCAGCATGCCCAGGGCTCCGTAAAACATGCCGAAGGTGTTGGTCTGGATCACCGGCAGCCCCTGCTGCTGATTGCGTGCGGACAGGATATTCCCCAGGGATGCCAGATAGGTCGCGGCAAGACTGAGCAGCAGTCCCTTTATAACCGGCCCGGAAAAATTGATGGCCGCCATATCCGGCAGAAACATCAGGATCAGCCCGACCAGCCCCAGAACCCCGCCAAACAGAACCTTCATCTCAATCGGCGTGCCGAGCAGCAGCCGGCCGTTGAGCAGATTCATCATCACGATGGTCGAAAAAACGACAGCTGCCAGACCGCTGGTGATGTGCAATTCGGCCAGATAGAACAACAGATAATTGACGGAAAACAGGCAGATGCCCTGCAGGGCGATCATCAGGTGCTGGCGATGGTTAAACCGCAGGGGCAACCGCCGCAACAGGCACCAGGCCAGCAGAATCAGCGCCGCCAGCATAAACCGGTAGGCTACCGACTGGGATGGATCAACCACGCCGAGTTGAAACTTGATCCCCAGCCAGGTCGATCCCCAGATCACCACCGTCATGGCATAAAACAACAGATTCATTTCACTTATGTCCTTCGAGTATGAGCTGTTCGGCAAGCTGTCCGAGGGTCGCAATAGCGGCTTCAACGGTGGTATCCCAGTAGGCCGCGTTAAGCCGGATACAGTGATGAAACTTCCCTTCAATGGAAAAGATCTGTCCGGGTGCAATACTGATCCCCACCTTTTTCGCCCGCTCGTACAACCGCAGTGCATCGCACTGATCCGGCATTTCCACCCATAACACGAATCCACCGCGTGGCCGTGAGACCCGCGTTCCTTCGGGAAAGCAGCGGCCGATGGCGTCGGCCATCTGCGCCACCTGACGAGCGTAGCTGCGCCGCACCGAACGTAGATGATGATCGTAGCCGCCGTTGGCAAGAAATTCGGCGATGGCCTGCTGCGGCGGGCTGGCGGTGGCGACACTGGCGATCATCTTGCCGCGCTCGATCTGCGGCTGATAGCGCCCGGCGGCTATCCAGCCGACCCGGTAACCGGGAGCCAGGGTTTTACTGAAGGACGAACAGAGCAGCACATTGCCGGTTTTATCGTAGGCCTTGGCCACCGAAGGACGTTCATCAGTAAAGGCGAGATCCCCGTAAATATCATCCTCAATCAGCGGCACCTGATGCCGTTCCAGCAAAGCCACCAGCCGTTGTTTGTCGTCATCCGCCATCAAACTGCCCAGCGGGTTGTTGAAGTTGGTCAGCACGATGCAGGCCTTCACTTCCCCCTGATGGCGTTCCAGGGCAAATTCCAGGGCTTCGAGGCTGATCCCGCCGCGTGGTGAGGCCGGAATCTCCAGGGCCTTCAAGCCCAGTTCCTCGATCAGCTGAAGAAAGTTGAAATAGACCGGCGTCTCAATGGCCACCGCATCCCCCGGACGGCACAGGGCGCGCAGGGCCAGGACGACCGCCTCGACACAACCGGAGGTGATGACGATCTGATCCGGGCTCAAGGTGCAGCGCGACAACATCAGCCGCTGGGCAATCTGCTGACGCAGACGCAGGTTCCCCGGTGGCAGCTCATAAGAAACGGACTGGCGGGCAAAACGGCGGGTTTCGCGGGCCAGCATCCGGTTGAGCTTGTCGACGGGCAACAGCTGATAGCTGGGCACGGCGATACCGAGCTGGAGCAGTTTCGGATCGAGCAGATCACGCATGACCATCTGATAGACAGTGGTCAGGTTCACTTCGGCCGGGCTGAGAGCCGGTCGATCAAGAACAGGTTCTGCCGGCGGCTCCGGCAGCCGTGCCCGCACGTAGTACCCCGACTGGGGCCGAGCCTCAAGCAGCCGCCGATCTTCCAGCTGGCCGTAGGCCTCCTTGACGGTGTTGACGCTGACCTGTAGTTGCCGGCTTAAACTGCGGATGGAGGGAGCCCGGTCACCGGGGCGCAGGGTTCCCTGCTCAATTAGATAACTGATGCGCCCGGCCACTTCCTCGTAGAGGGGAATCTTTCCTTGGAATCGGGTGCCTTGCACCATGAACAGCTCCATTATTGCGCCGAATTCCTGTTAAGACATGCCGGTTTTGTCACAACCGTTGTAGCAATTTGCCAGTGACAGAAACAGACACAGTTCACCAGTTCGTCGATAGACACAATTTGCATTGTGGGAATTTGTGATGGTTACAATAGTCCGGGACTGTATCTGGCGCAATCAGCAAATATCGGATGTGATGTAGATCATCAACGATGTTCTGAAAAAAAGGAGGCGTTATGGAACTGCTGCTGGAAAAAGATGAACTGCTGGACCTTGGGCAGATGGAATCAGAAATCCGCATCTACTGCCGGGAAGGTTGCTGCTGGCTGACCGTAGAGGGTGACAACCGCGACCATGTTCTGTCATCCGGCGGCAACTGTGCCGTCAATCAGCGGGGAAGGATGATAGTCACCGCCCTGGCTCCGACACGCCTGCAACTGGTGACGAGCGCGCAAGCACGGCCTGACTTTAAGCGACTCTATAAGAAACACGCGTGGATCTGATGTACGGATACGCGGCTGTTATTTTAGAACATCGCAATCTCGTATGGCGGTTCAACCGGTTTTTGGGATAATGCAGGTTAGCCGAAATTGCCGTACCAAAATAATCTGATAGAGTTGAATAGTTAGAAACACCATCGGATAAACGCTTAATTTTATCCAACAACCCAGCTCAAAGGAGTCCGCGATGGCAGTCAAAAAAATCCTAATGCTTGTAGGTGATTTTGTCGAAGACTATGAGGTAATGGTGCCCTTTCAAGCACTTCAAATGGTTGGATATACGGTACATGCTGTCTGCCCTGGCAAGAAATCAGGAGATTCGGTACGTACAGCCATTCATGATTTTGAGGGTGATCAGACTTCCAGTGAAAAACCTGGCCACAACTTTGCCCTAAACGCCACATTTGACGACACTAAGGCCGAAGATTATGACGCGCTGGTTATTCCTGGTGGACGTGCGCCGGAATACATTCGCCTCAACGAAGCGGTACTGAAGATTGTGCAACATTTTGCATCAAGTAACAAACCGATAGCTGCTGTTTGTCATGGCGCTCAGGTTTTAGCGGCGGCGGGAGCACTTAAGGGGCGATCCTGCTCCTGTTATCCTGCGGTAGGTCCTGACGTCACGATCGCCGGCGGAAAATTTATTGATATTCCCGTTGACCAAGCTCACGTTGATGGGAATCTGGTCACTGCGCCAGCCTGGCCTGCACATCCAGATTGGCTATCCAAGTTCTTAAAGGTTCTGGGCGCGAAGATCGAACTCTGATTTTTACAGTGAAGGGCTGAGAATCCAACACAGTTGGGTGTGACTGGGAGAATGTTTTTAACCACCGTCCAAAAACACGAAACGCCCTTGGTCACTGGACTGGGGGCGTTTCTCGCAGGCCAGGG
>CALFFB010000248.1 GCA_937958075.1 uncultured Geobacteraceae bacterium
TGTTTGCGAACAGAAGATCCGATTTTCAACTCTATAAGGCAGACTATCGGCCATTATCTTTCAGGGAGATCATGCCGTCTCTGGAAATACGGATTTTCGGCAGCAGTCCACCAACATCGAGGACCGCTTCAAGCTCAAAGGAAAAGTGATCCTGCGGTTGACTGAGAAGACGGTTGAACAGGTTGAGGGTGCTGAACAGATCCGGTCGCGCCCGGAGCACCACCTCTCCTTCGCCATAGGCCTCGATTTCCGGCAACTGATTGGCAATGCCGTTGAGAACGCGGTGACCTTCAATAGCGACACTGTAGGTCATCCCCTGCAGCTTGAGGGGCACCCGGTTCGGATTCGCAATATGCAGCCCGATCTCGAAGGTCGGGACAATGGACTCTCCGGGCAGGGCCCGGAAACTGGTCAGATTCACTGTTGGTGATTCGAAACCCCGCATCAGGGGGGAGCAGGCGGTCATTGCCAGCAGCAGAAGCAGTAACAGGTTGGTTCTGATAAACGGACCCTTGCTTTTCATGAATCTCTCCTTGGGTTGTCTTTCTGACTCCTGGTGATGCCGTGTCAGTAGCTTCCGCTCCGTCGCAGGCGCATCTCCAGCCTCCCGGCCAGTAGTGAGCAGCTGTAGGTCAGGAAAAAATAGAGTGCCGTAACGGTTATCCATACCTCGAAGGTCAGGTAGGTCGACGCCATCAGCTCCATACCGCGAAAGGTCAGCTCCTGCACGGAAATGACGGCGACGATGGCTGAATCCTTTATCGTTGAGATGGTCTGGCCGGCCAGAGGCGGAATCATCCGCTGCAGGGCCTGCGGCAGAATCACCGTGCGCAGCAGCTGCCAGCGGCGCATCCCCAGAGCCCGTGCGGCTTCCCACTGGCCGATTTCAATGCTGTTGATGCCGGCGCGCACAATTTCAGCGACATAGGCACTTTCAAACAGGGCCAGGGTCACCGCCGCCGCAATAAAAACCTCCAGCTGGGCTGTCGGTGCCACCAGCAGCAGAATCAACTGTTGCGCCCCATTTGGCAAGGTGCGCACCCATCCGGCGACATCAAACAGAGGCAGAATCTGATCGCTGACAAAAAAGAAGAAGATAAATACCAGCACCAGCGGCGGCAGGTTACGCAACAGGGTGACATAAACACCGCCCAGCAGCCGATTGAACAGGTGCAGGCTGATACGCAGCAGGCCGATGAAAACCCCCAGGGGCAGGGCCAGCAGCAAACTCCAGAAACTCAGACGAATTGTCGTCAGCAGCCCCTGCACCAGCAGCCCCGGCAGCCAGCCGGCCTGAGCGTCGTAACGTAACAGATACTGGGGGATGACCTGCCAGCTCCAGCGATACTCGAGCCCGTAGACAACACGGTAACCCAGATAGACGGCAAACAACAGGACAAGGATAAGCAGAGCGGTATCGAAGCGCCCCCAGCGCCGCTGAAACTCACGCACCGGCATCATCC
>CALFFB010000249.1 GCA_937958075.1 uncultured Geobacteraceae bacterium
CAAAAGTCAGTCGCCTTCCTGACGGGGGGCAAGCTGTTCCAGGGCGCGTGAGCGCCAGGACAGAACGGCCATCCGCGTGTGCATTTTCTCGGCCAGATGGGGAAATTCCGTGCGGATGACGCCGGCACCAAAGTCAGCAAGAAAGCGTGATTTCAGCTCGGCGCGGGCGCGGTCCATGCCGATATCCTCGTAGGGGACGGAGGAAAACAGCAGAAAACCGTCATCGGGAATGCGGCCGTCGCGCATATTGGCTTCGATGATGCCGGCGGCCTTGCGGATGGGGTCGGCCAGGTCGGGGCTGTAGGGGCCGATAATCAAAGCGATATTGGGCGTATGCAGAAAATCAAAACCGCGCCCGAGGCAGATCATCCATTCACGGTGTTCGATATCCAATTGTCGTGAGGTGGTCCGCACCTCGGCAATCCACTGCAGGTTCCCCTCCAGCAAAGGCGTCAGATCCTGCTGGATCTGATCGGGCATGTCGGGAAACAGGGCGCGCAGGCGCTGCGGCAAAGAGGGAATAGCGGCGGGGGTCAGGGTCGCCAGATCCAGGATCTCATCGCCGAAACCGTGCAGGATCAGTGCGTCTTCATCGGTTTCATAGCCGCATAATAAAGGGTAGACCGTGCTGTGGCCGACACCGAAGATCTGCTCGGCCTGACGCTTGATCCCGCGGCAGTGCTCCCTGGCGGCAGCCGTGTTGTGGGCGAACCCGGCACAGCCCTGCCTGGCGTCGCTGCGGGAAAAATGGTAGGTGATGAACATCAGCACCCGTTGCCCCTTGCCCACCACCCGGTGGACTTCCGCCGCCAGCACCTCGCCCAGATGGGGCCAGCCGAGATCGAACATGCCGCCCAGGTTGCGGAAAGGCAGGATGATGCCGGGCGGGGTGTTGGTTGCCAGGGGCAGGTTGATGCGCCCATCCATGCATTTGAGAACCATGACCGCCGTTGGGTGTCGGGACTGGTACAGCTCCCGCGCCAGGCAGGCGTCAGGGCTGCGATACTCAGCTGTGTGCCGGTTGGCCAGCTGACCAAGCCAGGTGATGCGTTCAGCAATGGGGAGGTGATGGATGCTCATGGGGGTGCCCTTGAGGTTTATCCCGCTTTTTTCCTGGTTTCCTTCTGCGGCGCCGGATTCGGATTGTACCGCTCGACAATGATTTCAAATTCTCCAGTGAGCTGATTATAGCAGCGCAGCTGGCCGCTGCCGATATTGTAATACCAGCCGTGGAGACTCAGCTGCCCCCGGATCACCCGTTCGCGCACCCAGGGGAAGGTCATGAGATTTTTTAGCGAAACTAAAATCGACTCTTTTTCACAGGCCCGCAGCTGCTTGTCCGGCGGTGCGTCGGGAAGCTCCTTTAGAACCTTGTCTCGCGCCGAGGCGGCGATACTCACCCACTTGCCGATAAACTCGCCCGTGACCTCGCCGTCGGCGGAGCTCATCAGGGCGCCGATGCCGCCACAGCTGGAGTGACCCATGACAATGATATCCGTCACATTGAGATAGCAGACGGCGTACTCGATGGAGGAACTGACCCCGTGATAGTCGTCGTTTTTGAGGTAGGGAGGAACCAGGTTGGCGATATTGCGCAGGATAAAGAGATCGCCGGGGTCGCAGTCGGTGATCAGGGCTGGGTCGACCCGTGAGTCACAGCAGCCGATGAAGAGGGCCTGGGGACGCTGGCCGGTGGCAAGACTGGTGGCCAGTTCGGCATTCTCACCAAAGTGCTGACGCTGAAACGCGCCGATACCATTCAGGAATTTTGTTATATCTGCCATTGTCGGGCTCTCCTTTGCGATTTTTTGCGGATTGTAGCATAAAACCCCCAAGGCAAAACATTGTTTTTAAATGACAGTAAATTTATTTTGCAGTACGGCGCAAAATTACACCGGCGAGGATGGGTCGACAACGATTCTCAGACATGGCCGGTAATGCAAATGGCTTCTGCCTCCGCTCTTGTGGTATCATCCGCACCCTACTTTAGGTAGCGGAGGCGAATTCACACTTTTTTACGCAGGGGCGGAAGATCATGTCGAGTCGATTCGGACGATTGTTTTCTATCAGCACCTTTGGCGAATCCCACTGTGCCGGAGTGGGGGTCAGTGTCGACGGAGTGCCGGCGCGGATGGCACTGACCGAAGAGGATATCCAGCGGCAGCTTGATCGGCGGCGTCCCGGTGGTAATCGTCTGGGGACCGAGCGCGATGAAAGGGATCAGGTGGCCATTCTCTCCGGGGTTGAGAACGGTCTGACCCTGGGGACGCCCATCGGCATGCTGGTGAAAAACCGCGATCAGCGTCCCGGCGATTATGGTTCCATGCGGGAGATTCCCCGTCCCTCCCACGCCGATTATACCTACCGCATGAAATACGGCATCCACGCCTCCAGCGGTGGCGGTCGGTCCAGCGCCCGGGAAACCATCGGCCGGGTGGCCGGTGGCGCGGTGGCGGAAAAATTTCTGCGGCAGGAGTACGGTATTGAAATCGTCGCCTGGGTCAGTTCCGTCGGCCATCACGACGCCCGGCAGGTCGACATGGACAGCATCACCCGGGAACAGGTGGATGCCAACGATATCCGCTGCCCTGATCCGGCCGCAGCCGAGGAGATGACGGCTGAGCTGGTGGCGGCGCGCACCGCCAAAGATTCCGTCGGTGGCGTGGTCAGTTGCGTCTGCCGCAACCTGCCGGTGGGGCTGGGGGAGCCGGTGTTTGACCGGGTCGAGGCCCTTCTCGCCCACGCCATGCTGTCCCTGCCGGCGACCAAGGGGTTCGAGATCGGTTCCGGTTTCGCCGGCGCCCGAGAACGTGGCTCCCGCCATAACGATCCTTTCGTCAGCAAGGGCGAGAGGCTGGGCACCCTGACCAACAACAGTGGCGGGGTCCAGGGGGGCATCTCCAACGGGGAGCCCGTCTATTTCCGGGTCGCTTTCAAGCCGCCGGCCACCATCGGTCTGGCGCAACCGACGGTGGATTACCACGGCAACCCCGTCACCCTGGAGGCCAAGGGGCGGCATGACCCCTGCGTCGTGCCCCGGGCGGTGCCTATTGTCGAGAGCATGGCGGCCCTGGTGCTGGCGGATCTGGCGCTGATTCAGAGAATGCGACGATGATTACCGACTGGTATCCCGGCCACATGAAGAAGGCACGGGCGCAGATTGCTGACGCCCTGCCGAAAATTGATCTGGTGATCGAGGTGGTCGATGCCCGCCTGCCCCACAGCAGTGCCAATCCATTGCTGGCGCGACTGCGTGGCGACAAGCCCTGCCTGAAAATCCTCAACAAGAGCGATCTGGCCGATGCCAATATCACCCGTTCGTGGCTGCGCTGGTTTGACCGGCAGCCCGGTATCAGGGCCCTGGCCCTGGAAGCGCGGGATCGTCGGGAGGCGGGGCTGATTCCCAAGGTCTGCCGGACCCTGCTTGCTGCCCGTACCAGGGCCGGAAAACCCCTGCGGGTGATGGTGTGCGGTATTCCCAATGTCGGCAAGTCGACCCTGATCAATACCCTGGCCGGGAAAAAAATCGCCCGGGTGGGTGACAAGCCGGCCATCACCACCTGCACCCAGCAGATCGACCTGCGCAACGGCATCCTTCTCCTCGACACGCCGGGGCTGCTGTGGCCGGTGCTGGACGATCTCGCCGGTGCCTGCCGGCTGGCCGCCGCCGGGGCCCTCGGCGAAAATGCCTATGCCACCGTTGATGTGGCGCTGATCAGCATCCGCTATCTGGTCGAGACCTATCCGCAGGCCTTGAAAAAACGCTATCAGCTCGAACCGTTGGCGGATGACGCCATGGTGCTGCTGCAACAGATCGGCGCTAAACGCGGGTGTCTGGTCAGCGGCGGCGAGGTCGATGTCCACCGGGCGGCGGAGCTGGTGCTGCGCGATCTGCGCGCCGGGAAACTGGGGCGCATCAGTCTGGAGAGTCCGAACGCGGACCCAGGCGCCTTTGATCACTATCAGGAGAAAGAATGAAAAATCGGGGAGCCAGCAGAGATATTTACGTCAGCGATCTGTCCTACGAGGCGACGGAAGAGGATATCCGCAAACTCTTTGCCGTGTGCGGCAGCGTGCGGTCGGTACAGCTGTTGCTCAATCCCCTGGGCCAGTCCCGGGGGATTGCCTTTGTACGCATGGCCGACGACAAAGAGACCCGTGACGCCATCCAGACCCTTGACGGCGCCCTGCTCATCGACCGCTGTATCCGGGTCAGTGCCGCCAAGTCGAAAGAGGAACGGCTGGCGCCTGTTGATATCCCCGCATCCAAAGCCCGGCGCCGGCGGGGCCCGGTGGGGCGCAAGAAGGTGCGGTGATCTGCGCTGTGTTGTCTCTTGTTAAGGTGAAGGGGAGGTGTTATGTCTGAAGGGTCGGTTTTTTTCCTTCCGGTGCGCGATTTCTGCCGGCGTCAGCTGATTACCTGCAGTGTCCATGACTCGGTCAGGACCGCCGCCAGAAAGATGCGCGAGCGCAAGATTTCCAGCCTGATCGCCTGCGACAGCGACGGCCAGCCGACGGGGGTGATGACCGACCGGGATCTGCGCAACAAGGTGGTGGCCGACGGGCGCGATGCCGAAGGGTTGACGGTTGCCGATATCATGACCTCACCGGTGATTTCGGTAGGTGAGGACGATACCCTGTTCGAGGTGCTCTATCAGATGTCGCGGCACCGCATTCATCGTATCGGCGTTGTTGATGCCGACAACAGCCTCATCGGTTTTATCAACGAATCGGACATCATCCGCCTGCAGAACCGCTCGCCGCAACACCTGCTCAGAGCCATTGACGAAGCGACATCCGTCAAGGAACTCGCCCGGATCCACAGCGAGAGCGATCAGCTCATCGTCTTTTTAAGCCGCAACGGCGTCGGTACCCGCGATCTGGTGCCCCTGATCTCCCTGTTCAACGATCAGCTGACGGAAACATTGTACAAGCTGCTGGCCCGGGACCGCTACGCCGATATCGGTGAGGATTCGGTCTTCATGGTGCTGGGCAGTGAAGGACGGCGGGAGCAGACCCTGAAAACCGATCAGGACAACGCCATCATCTATGCCGATAAAATGGCGCCGGACAAGATCGCCCGTATCGAGGAGTTTTCCCAAGAGCTGATCGCGGCCCTCATCGACATCGGGGTGCCCGAATGCCCCGGCGGAATCATGGCGCGCAACGACTTCTGGCGGCGCAGCCTGGGTGAGTGGAAGCGGGTGGTCAGCAAGTGGGTCGACAGCCCCAATGGCGACAATATCCTCAATTTCAGCATGCTCTCCGATATGCGCAGCCTGTGTGGCGACAGTGCGCTGGAGCGGGAATTGCGCGACTTTATCCTGGAGAAGACGCGCAGCAACAGCATCTTCATGGCGCGGATGGCCCAGAATGTGGTCAAATTCTCCCAGCCCCTGGGCTGGTTCGGGCGGATCAAGGTGGAAAAAAGCGGTGACCACGCCGGCAAGATCGACCTGAAAAAAGCCGGCATCTTCACCCTCACCGAGGGGATCAAGGTGATGGCCCTCGGGGTCGGGGTGTTCGCAGGGAGCACCCTGGAGAAACTCAACGTCCTGCGCGAGAAAAAGGTGCTGTCCAAAGACCAGGCCACCGACCTCGAGGCGGCGTTCGTGCTGCTCACCGGTCTGCGCCTGCGGTCGCAGGTTGAGGCCGCCTCAGCCGGCAGCGAAATCAACAATTTTATCTCCCCCGACAGCCTTGACCGGATCGAAAAGGAACGGGTGCGCCAGGCCCTTGAGGTGGTGCAGACCTTTATCGGTACGTTAAAGCAGCACTTCCGCCTCGATATGCTGCGGGGCTGATTCTACTACCCCTTGATGTTGATGATGGGCCGCACCCGGTGCCGGATCGTGACCAGGTCCCGCTGCCGGGCCATAACCTCCTCCAGGTTTTTGTAGGCGGCGGGGGCTTCATCGAGGGTGCCCTGATCGACCCTGGCGGTGATGCCGTACATGCTGTCTCTGAAACTTTTGAGGGAGAGCTGCCGTTTGGCCTGCTTGCGCCCCAGGGCCCGTCCGGCGCCATGGGAGCTTGACCACAAAGCCTCCGGGTTGCCCTTGCCGACCACAATCAGGGAGCCGTCACGCATGTTCCCCGGAATCACCCCGGCCATGCCGCTTTCGGCGTGGGTCGCGCCCTTGCGGTGAATCCACAACCCCTCCTTTTCTTCCGCATGATTATGGTTGCGATTGATCAATCGCGGCCAGTCGGCATCCCCGGCGCAGACGTTTTGTATTTGTGCCACCACCCGATGGATGATCTCGTGTCGGTTACGCAGGGCGAACTGCAGGCAGAAGTTCAGGTCCTTCAGATAATCACGGCCATCGCGGCTGTCAACGGCCAGGGCAAAATGTCCTTCCCGCGCCTTGCCGCCGGCCGCCAGTTTCATGTAATGGGTGGCGACACTGTGACCGAGATTCCGTGAACCCGAGTGAATGATAATCCAGATGCGATCTTCCTCATCCGCGCCGATTTCAATGAAATGATTGCCGGACCCCAGAGAACCGAGTTGATGATAGCCGTTTTTGGCCAGCAGTTTGTCGACGACAGCTGTCCGCGGCAGGCGAAGGGCATCGTCCCAGGGGGTCGGCTGGCGATTGTGGGCAAAACCGACGGGAACCGCCCGGTAGATCGCATCGAAAATGTCTCTGCTTGCGGCGCGCACCTGTGTGGCCGCAAAGCTGGTGGGCACGGCGCACATGCCGCAGCCGATGTCGTAACCGACCCAGGAGGGGAGAATGGCATCCCGGGTGGCGACCACCGCGCCGATGGGCAGGCTGTAGCCCAGGTGCGCATCGGGCATCAGCGCCCCGCGGACGCTGAAGGGTTGCTCCAGGGCGCTGAAAAACTGCTCAAGGGTGGCGTTGTCGAGGTCGTCGGCGTAGATTTTAT
>CALFFB010000250.1 GCA_937958075.1 uncultured Geobacteraceae bacterium
ACGGCAGGCGGCATCGTCCTGGGACTGACCCGCCTTGACCGGATTCTCGACATCGACGAGGAGAACCTCGTCGCCACCGTTGAGCCGGGGGTGGTCACCGAGGATTTCCAGAAAGCGGTGGAAAAGGTCGGCCTGTTCTATCCCCCCGACCCCGCCTCCCTGAAAATGTCGACTCTGGGCGGCAACGTCGCCGAGTGCGCCGGCGGGCCGCGCTGCGTCAAATACGGCGTCACCAAGGACTACATCATCGGCCTGGAGATCGTCACCCCCACCGGTGACATCATCAAGACCGGCGGCCCGACCATGAAAGGGGTGGTCGGCTACGATCTGACCAAACTCATCTGCGGCAGCGAGGGCACCCTGGCCATCATCACCAAGATCATCATCAAGCTGCTCCCCCTGCCGGAAGCGAAAAAAACCATGCTGGTGCTGTTCGATTCCATCGATGGCGCCGCCCGGGCGGTCTCGGCGATTATTCGCGGCAAGATCATTCCCGCGACCCTGGAGTTCATGGACGGCCGTACCATCGACTGTGTCCGCGACGCCACCGATCTTGAAGTGCCGCAAGAGGCCCGTGCCCTGCTCATCATCGAGGTGGACGGCGACCGGGAATTTCTCGATAAACAGGTCCAAAAAATTGCCGAGATCATCAAACCTCTGGGTGTCGTCGAAACCCGCATCGCCGAAACCCCGGAACAAAGCGAAGCCCTGTGGCAAATCCGGCGCAGCGTCTCGGCCTCGTTGCGGCGGGTCAATCCCGACAAGTTCAACGAGGATATCTGCGTGCCCCGCTCGAAAGTGCCGGAGATGATCCGCAAGATCGACCACATTGCCGACACCTGCGGCATCCCCATTGTCAACTTTGGTCATGCCGGTGACGGCAACATCCATGTCAATATCATGATCGACAGCAAGATTCCCGGCGAGCAGGAAAAGGCCGACAAGGCCATCGCCGCGGTGTTTGCCGGAGCCCTGGAGCTGGGCGGCACCATGAGCGGCGAGCATGGCGTCGGCATCATGAAGGCCCCCTTTATCCCCATGGAGCTGAAGCAGAACGCCGTCGATTATATGAAAACCATTAAAAAGGCCCTTGATCCCAACAACATCCTCAATCCGGGAAAAATTTTCCCGAGTGATGTACAAAACGAGGCGTAAAGTACATCGGACAGCATGTCGATACCAGGAGGACTGTGGCTCCTGTGCCGAGGGCGTCAAGTCGCCTGGATGGCGACTTTCGAGCGGCCATGGATGGCGCACAGCGTCCCGGAGGCATAGGAGGTTCAGTCCTCCTGCTAACCAGTGACCCTTATCTTTGTGCAGTGAAATAAATTAACTATGCCTAAACTGAAGAACCTTGAAGATTTTCGTGAAGAAATCGAGCACTGTGTCAAGTGCGGCGCCTGCCGTGCCCACTGCCCGGCTTTTGGCGCCGAAAAACATGAGGGGCGCGTCGCCCGCGGCAAGATCGCCCTGGCCGGAGCCCTGCTCGACGGGGATGTCGAGCTTGAGGAGCAGTTTCTGCTGGATATGTCCCAGTGCCTTCTGTGCGGCAGTTGTTACGGCCAGTGTCCGAACAAGGTACATACCGAAGAGATCGTCGCCGCCGTGCGCCGCGAGATCGCCGGTCGTAAAGGACTCTCCACCTTCGGCAGCGGCGTCGCCACCGTTTTGAAACACCCGAAACTGATGAACCTCCTGGCCAAAAGTGGCGGCGCCCTGTCCAGCCTGCTGTTCAAGAACCTTCCGGAGAGCAGTGGTCTGCGCCTGCGCTTTCCCGCCCCTTTCATCAGCCGTGACCGCACCCTGCCGCCCATCGCCGCCAAGCCCTTCCGTGAGCGCTATCCCGAGGTGATTCCGGGGAAGGAGGGCGCTCCGACAGTGTTGTTCTTCACCGGCTGCGGCATCAATTACATGTACCCGGAAAGCGGCGATGCCCTGATCAGGGCGTTGAAATTCCTCGGCCATACCATCCTCATCCCCAAAGATCAGGCCTGCTGCGGCCTGCCCGCCGTCTCCGCCGGCGCCGCAGCCACCGTGGAAAAACTCGCCGGCATCAACCTTGAGGTGTTCCGCAAGCACCGGTTCGATACCCTTGTCACCGCCTGTGCCTCCTGCCATTCGGGCCTCTCCCAGGTCTACCCCGGCATGACCGGCGGCGACGGTGCCTATCAGGACAAAATCAAAGACATTTTCGTCTATCTGGTAGAACAGGGACTGCCCGAAAAACTGGCCGCTCTGCCCAAAGCCGCAGAACGGATCAAAGTCACCTATCACGATCCCTGCCACCTGCGTAACCACGGCATCACCAAGGAACCCCGCGCCATCCTCAAGGCCCTGCCGCAAGTGGACTTTGTCGAACTCCCCGGACCGGGAAGCTGCTGCGGACTGGGCGGCACCTACTCGGTATACCACTATGACACGAGCAAGAAAATCGGCGCTAAAAAAGCACAGGCCATCAGCGACAGCGGCGCCGAACTGGTGGCCACCGATTGTCCCGGCTGCATCATGCAACTGCAGGACAGCATCAACCA
>CALFFB010000251.1 GCA_937958075.1 uncultured Geobacteraceae bacterium
CCGGATTTTCCAGCACCTTGCGCACAAAACTGTCATGGGGATTATGAATGGGAGTTTCCATGGGCGCCGAGTATAGTCATGGAAAAAGCAACAGAGCAATGAAAAACTCAGTTCAAAGCCCCCCGCCGGAACCACCGAAAAAACCGGCTATCCCGACCGATCCCGACATCCTGAATCTGCCTGAAGCCCCCTTGCTCCCCTTCGATCCGACGGAGACCTTCACCACCGGCATTCCCTTTACCTTCGATGACTATCTGGAGCTGATCGACACCGTCGGACGCGCCGTCCATCCCAAGAAGCGCGGTTTTATCCCTGATGCCACCCCCGCCATACTGCAACGACTGAACATCAGCACCGAAGCCTTTATCCACAACGCCGATCAGTTTTTAAGGCGATTCGGTGGGACCGTCGGTCATCCCGCCAGGCTCATTGACCTGGCAGCAAGCCGTAATGTCCGCTACCTGCGGGGCATGGCGAAATCCAAAGCTCTGTTTGGCGAGGTGGTCTGACAGTTCATCAGAGTGATTGTTATCCCGACGACCTGTTCGACCTCTCGGAGGAAGACCCCCTCCTGTGGCGGGAACTCTACGGGTATATGCAGGTGTGTCTATATGAAGATGACGAAGCCGATCTTCAATTCCTGATTGCCACCGAAGAAGACCTGCCCGAGATTGAAGCCTTGGATACACCTGAGGAAACTGATCTTGTCGGGGCCGCCTCACGTGACGGTGAGGGGAGAGGGGTAGTTGACACAATCCATCGCCTCTCATATTATCTGTTAATAACTGATAGGAGGAAGCCATGCCCACAAGCGTATCCCTGAGTTCCCACTTTGAAGAGTTTGTCCGTTGTCAGGTCGAGACCGGTCGCTACAATAATGTCAGCGAAGTGGTTCGTGCCGGATTGCGAATGCTCGAAGATGCTGAAGCCGAACAAGCTGCCAAGCAGCAGGCACTGCGCGAAGCGATAGCCGTTGGCCTGGCGAGCGGCCCAGGTGTTCAGGCTGACGAGGTGTTTGCTCGCCTGGAGTCAAAGTACCTTGCGATGGCTGAGAAAACAGACTGATGCGGCTGGAGTTCCAACCACAGGCTGAGCGTGACCTGGAAGGAATCGGTGACTACATTGCCGCAGATAATCCCGCACGCGCCGTTACTTTCATCCGGGAATTGCGCAGTCACTGTCACCAGATTGGGCAGAACCCTCTGGGCTACTGTTTACGACCCGATATCGCAGCAGGAGTCCGCAGTGCCGCACATGGCCGATATGTGGTTTACTTTACTGTCGGCAGCGACGCCGTCACAGTGATTCGCATCCTGCATGGGGCGATGGATGCCGCTGCCTACCTGGATAGATAAACTTCCTCTCCCATCAAGGTGACCTCCTGAGCGCCTTCCTGTTGCCCGATCTCGGCCCAGCGCATATCCTGGCCGCACTTAGGCTCCCTTCGCCTCTTCTAGACATTATTGCGTTTGTTTTCCGCCAATCCCCATCAAAAAACCCGCCATCTCCTTGTTAAAAGAGTCAAAGGGAAGGATCAGCTTTCTCTAACCCGACTCTCACACACACCAAGGAGATATGCCATGCCCCGCATCAATTTAAGACAGAATTTTGTCGACAATCCGCCGCTACCGACTACCACTGCCAAGATAGACTATTGCGACACGCAGTTGACCGGTTTTCTGCTGGAAGTTCGCAAAAACGGCAAGGCCGCCTATTACCTGCGTTACCGCGATAAAGCCGGTCGCCAGTGTCAGACCCGCCTGGGTGATACCACCACCCTCACCGTTGACGAAGCCCGTGAGAATGCCCGCATCCTCAAGAGCAAAGTGTTGATGGGCTTCGATGTTCAGCAGCACGTCGAGAAGATCAAGCAGATGCCCACCTTTGCCGAGTTTGTCCGGGATCACTACCTGCCTCATGCAAAGAACACCAAGCGCAGCTGGGAATACGACAAAGCCCGCATCGATGACAAGATGCTGCGCCTGTGGGGTAGCAGGTCGATGGATTCGTTCACCCCGGCCGACCTGCTTCAGTTTCAGAACAACCTGCTGGAGCAAGGGTTAAAGCCGGGCACTGTGAACCGCAATATGGCGCTCGTGAAGCACCTGTTCCACCTGGCGGAGCGCTGGGAGATCATTGACAAGGCACCGACGAAAAATATCTCGCCATTAGCTGACCATGGCAACCGAGAGCGTTTCTTAACTCTGGCGGAGCTGGAGCGCCTGCTGACCGCCCTGGAGCGGTGCCAGAGTCCCATTATTCCGGACATTATTCGACTTCTCATTTTAACCGGAGCCAGACGTTCCGAGGTGATTCAGCTGCCCTGGAGTGAATTGGATATGGAAAAGGGGATCTGGACACTGCCTGCCGCCAGGAATAAGAGCAAGAAGCAGAAGGTGCTGCCCCTCTCCGATGCGGCTGTTACGCTACTCACCGCTCGCAAAGGGAATAGCAGCCCTTACGTGTTTCCCAATCCCACCACTGGTAAACCCCTGATCAGTATCCACGACACCTGGAATCGGATTCGGGTTAACGCTGACCTGCCTGGCCTCAAAATCCACGACCTACGTCACAGCTTCGCTTCGTTCCTGGTCAACGCCGGCCACAGTCTCTACGAGGTTCAAAAGCTCCTCGGCCACAGCAGTATTACCATGACCCAACGCTATGCTCACCTCGAACAAACCACCCTCAAAACCGCCACCCAGACCATCGAGAAATTACTCCATATCGGCGGAAAATAGCTGTCACGTGGTCGGTATTTGATGGGTGAAAAAC
>CALFFB010000252.1 GCA_937958075.1 uncultured Geobacteraceae bacterium
CAACAAAGGAGGTTGGTTCCATGGCAAAAATTCTGGTGCTTTATTACAGTATGTACGGACACGTCGAAACCATGGCTTCCGCAGTGGCGGAAGGGGCACGCGAGGTTGCTGGAACAGAGGTCGTCATCAAGCGGGTACCGGAACTGATGGCGCGTGAGGCGGCGGAAAAGGCCGGGGCCAAACTGGATCAGGCGGCGCCGGTGGCGGCTCCGGAGGAGCTGGCCGATTATGATGCCGTGATCTTCGGCGTACCGACCCGTTTCGGCAACATGTGCGCGCAGATGCGCAATTTTCTTGACCAGACCGGTGGCCTGTGGATGAAAGGCGCCCTGGTGGGCAAGGTCGGCAGTGTCTTTACCTCAACCGCAACTCAGCATGGCGGTCAGGAAACCACCATCACCTCCTTCCATACCACCCTGTTTCATCACGGTATGATCGTGGTCGGCGTGCCCTATGCCTGCCGGGAGTTGAGCAACATGCGGGAGATTACCGGCGGCACTCCCTATGGCGCCAGCACCCTGGCCGATGGTGATGGCAGCCGCATGCCGTCAGAGAACGAGCTGGCTATTGCCCGCTTCCAGGGGCGGCATGTCGCCCAGATTACTGCCAGACTGGTAGCGTAAAGGGCCCCGGGACCGTCCTTTGACGGACCGGCCTGGAGACACAGGGGCCGGCCGTTAAAGGGACCGTACCGGTTGTTCTGCGGGTTTTCCGAAGTAGTAGCCCTGCATGTAATCGACGCCGAGCTGTTTGAGCCAGGCAAACTCCGCTTCCGTTTCCACCCCCTCAGCCAGCACCCTGGTGCCCGCGTGCTGACCGATCTGGGTCAGGGCGCGGGCAACCGCTTGTTTAACCTCAATGGTGTCGATGTCGCGCACCAGTTCCATATCGATTTTCAGAATATCCGGATGCAGGCTGGCGAACAGATTGAGCGAAGCGTAGCCGCTGCCCATGTCATCAAGGGCGGTACGGAATCCGGATCGTTTATAGTAGGTGAGGATTCTTTTCAGGTGTTCAGTGTCTTCCACCCGCTCGGTTTCGACCACTTCAAAGACGATACGCCGCGCGTCAAATTCCAGCTCATGCGCCCAGCGGACCGTATCGCGCAGGCAGAATTCGGGATTGTAGATGGCCGAGGGGAGAAAATTGATAAAGATATGCCCCTCGATCTGATGTTCGGCAGCGGCTCGCAGGCAGGCTTCACGGCACTGACGGTCGAGGTTGAACAGCAGCCCGGTCTTGCGGGCCGCCTCGAACATCCACAGGGGCGGCATCAGGCTGCCGTCCGGCAACACCCCGCGGGACAGACATTCGTAGCCGTAAATGGCCATGGTTTCGACATCGACAATTGGCTGAAATAAAACCCTCAGGGCACCCCTTTCCAGAATGCCGATCAAGGTGTCGGCGTGGAGCAGGGTAAACCAGCTCTCCAGATTCCTGGCCTGTAGGGTTTTACCGAAGTCAAAGGTTTCCTCAGGCATCAGGGGCAGGATATTGATATGTTCCCGCTCCAGGGTTGTCAGAGAATCATCGGCGGCCAGCTGTTCAATCACCTCTCTGAAATTGGCGGTTGTCAGGCTGATCTGCAGTGCCTCGATACTGGCACCAATACCGGCGGTGTGCAGCAGGGCGGCAACCCGCTCCAGGATATAATCGTGGGCGGCGTTGATGTAGACGCGCTGCTCGCCGGTGGGGATGTGCGGAATACTGGTACAGTTGATACAGGACATGGTGATTTCCGGGATTGAAGTCAAGGCACCGGTCAGCTAGCGACAGGATGGCCATCGCACCGCATGGTTGTATCAAGGTACTGGTTTTCGGCGGTAAAAATCAAGATCGGCAGGGTTGACTTTCAACCCGTGGGAGCCGGGTGTTTGCGCGGATTAAATTCTTGACCCTGTAACGGATATCCATGTAATTTGCTGTAACAGCGTTTTATTTCAAGGAGGGTCAGGGCGTGGCGACAACACTCTACTGGATGCAGGCCGGCGGTTGTGGTGGCGACAGTATGTCGATGCTGAACATGGATTCGCCGAACCTGATGCGTCTTTTCGCCAGAATGGGGATCGAGGTCCTCTGGCACCCCTCTTTGTCCAACGCCTCTGCCGGCGACCACCAGCGGCTGCTGGATGACCTCATAGCCGGTCGCAAGGTGCTGGATATCTTCTGTCTCGAAGGATTTCCCATCTGCGGGCCGGACGGCAGCGGCCGCTTTGATACCCTGCACAATCGTCCCAAAAAAGATCTGATAATCACCCTGGCCCGACGCGCCCGTTATGTTGTTGCCGCTGGTACCTGTGCTGCCTACAGCGGCATCGGCGCACCGGGGCAGGTGGAAGCCACCGGCCTGCAGTTCCACAAGGATGTCAAGGGCGGGCTCCTCGGCAAACAGTTTCTGTCGGCGGCCGGTCTGCCGGTGATCAATCTGTCCGGCTGTCCGGTCCATCCGGCGGTCCTCTCCGATACCCTGCTGGCCCTGGCGGGGAACGAGCAGCTCGAACTCAACGACCTCAACGAACCGGCGGACTGGTTTGGTACCTTTGTTCATCAGGGGTGCGTGCGCAACGAGTATCACGAATACCGGGTCGAGGAGAACCATTTCGGCGAGCGCGGATGTCTCTTCTTCCATCTCGGCTGCCGCGGTCCCCTGACCCGTGGTCCCTGCAACAAGATGCGCTGGAACCGGCGCAATTCCAAACCCAACGCCGGCGCTCCCTGCGTTGGCTGTACCCATCCGCGCTTTCCCCTGGACTATCCCTTCTTCCGCACCCGCTCTATCGCCGACGTGCCCATGGAGCTGCCTGACGGCGTTGATCGCGCGCACTATCTGGCCTACAAGGGAATAGCCGCGGCCGCCGGCCCGGAGCGGCTCAAGGAGCGAAAAACCCCTCTGTAAACCGGATCGGTGAAAAGGACGTGGTATGAAAAAATATATCAGCATGCCGATGAATCGGGTTGAGGGGGATCTGGAGGTCGATGTCGTCATTGCCGAAGGTCAGGTCGTCGAAGCGCGGGCGCGGGGCACCCAGTTCCGCGGACTGGAGCGGATTCTGGTCGGCCGCGAAGCCATGGATGCCCTGGTGCTGACCCCGCGGGTGTGCGGCATCTGCAGTCTCAGCCATCTGACGGCGGCCGTCCGGCTGCTTGACGACATGAGCGGCGCGACGGTTCCCGATGCCGCCCTGCGCCTGCGCAACGCCGCCCTGATGGCGGAGCACCTGCAGAGCGACATCCGCCACGTGTTCCTCATGTTCTGTGCCGACCTGCCCAACGCAGGTCATCGGCGCAGTCCACTGTTTGACGAGGCCTGTTACCGCTATCAGCCCTTTCAGGGGAGATCCCTGATCAATGTCATTCGCGAAAGCAAACGGATCGTCGAGCTGATTGCCATTATCGGCGGGCAGTGGCCCCATACCCACTTCATGGTGCCCGGCGGTGTGACCTCCACCCCCGGTAACGCTGCCCTGCGCCAATGCCGGGCCCTGGTCCAGCAGTTCCGTTCCTGGTATGAACGGGCCATCCTCGGTTGTACCATCGAGCGCTGGAACGAGATCACCACCTACGACCAGCTGCAGGACTGGATCACGGAAAATGACAGTCAGCATGGCAGTGAGCTGGGTTTTCTGTTGCGCTTTCTGGAGGATTGCCAGATCGGCAGCCTGGGGCGCAGCCCCGGCAATTTTCTCAGTTTCGGTTCTTTCCCCCTGCCGACAGTTGAGGGCGTAAAAGGGGGCTACCTGACCCCTGCCGGCTTTGCCCGTGGCCTGGAGATAGAAGTGCTGCATCCCGATCTGATCAGCGAGGAGATCGCCAGCAGCTGGCTTGATGGTTATAAGGGCGGCCGCCATCCCATGCAGGGAGAGACACGTCCGGCCGCACCGACCGCCGACGAACAGCGCTATACCTGGGCCAAGGCTCCGCGCTATCAGGGCCTGGCGGCAGAAACCGGTCCCCTGGCGGAAATGGTCATGGCCCGGCACCCCCTGTTTGTCGATCTGATAAGCCGCTTCGGCTCCTGTGTTCTGACCCGCGAACTGGCGCGTCTGGCCCGGCCGGCCATGTTGTTGCCGGAGCTGGACCGTTATCTGACAGAGGCCGTCAGCGGTTTGTATTATCAGCAGCAACCGGTTGAGGTGATCGCTGAAGGACAGGCCGCCGGGCTCATTCAGGCGGCACGGGGCGCACTGGGACACTGGGCGCAGGTCTCCGGCGGGCAGATCGAACATTATCAGATGATTACCCCCACCGGCTGGAATGCCTCCCCGCGTGACAGTCAGGGGCAACCGGGAGCCCTGGAACAGGCTCTGGTGGGAACGCCGGTGGCTGATGTGGATAACCCGGTGGAAGTCGGACATGTCGTCCGCTCCTTTGATCCCTGCCTGGTCTGCGCAGTGCACGCGGTCAGTAAAAAAGGGACAGGGCGGTTGCGGTTTCTGCCATGAGGCGCATCATCTGTGTCGGTAACAGCCTGGTTCCTGAAGATGCCTGTGGCCTGCGCGTGCTTGAACTGTTGCGGCAAAGGAAGCTGCCTGCCGGAGTTGAAGTGCTGGATGGTGGGCTGGCGGGGCTCGATCTGCTTAATCAGATGGACGATGCCCGGCGGGTCGCGTTTGTCGACCGGGTTGCTGGTTTTACCGAGCCGGGGCGATGTGTGCTGCTCAGGGCGGCTGAGGTCGCAGCGCAGGCCGGCGATTATGGGGATCACAGCAGTGGCCTGAGTTACCTGCTGCGGATTTTGCCCCAGGTGGTTCCGTCGCCTCCCGCTGTTGCCGTCATCGGCATCGAAGGGCGTGGCAGTGAGCCCGATTGGCACCGGGCGGCCGCGCTTGCTGTGCACTGGGTGACGGCAGATTGTGAGGATTGGTGAGATGAAATCCCTGCGCAAACCGACATACGATGAGCTTGTGCAGCAGAACCGGCAGCTCGAAGAGGAGGTGCATGTCGCCCGGCGCGCCGCGGATATTACCGCGCGGCTGGTGGTTGAGCAGTTTTCGCGCATGCTCGATATCCAGACGGAGCTCAAGGAGCTCAACCTGATGTTCAAGCAGCGTTCCAGTATCGACGGGCTGACCAATCTTCCCAACCGGCGCTACTTTGAAGAGGTGTTTGCCCGGGAGTGGCGCCGCTGCCGGCGCAACGGCTGCAGCGTGGCGGTGCTGATGCTCGATATCGACAACTTCAAGGAGTACAACGACCATTACGGACATATCGAGGGGGACGAATGCCTGAAGAAGATCGCCCGCTGCCTGGAATGGCAGACCCGGCGCGGGGGCGATCTGGTGGCCCGTTTCGGTGGTGAGGAGTTTATCGTCATCCTCGGGGACAGCACCATTACCGATGCCGCCAACTTCGCTGAACAGCTGCGCCAGAATCTGGAAGAAGCGGCTATCCCCCATGCCGCTTCGCGGGTGAACAATGTGGTGACGGCGAGCATCGGCGCCGCCGCCATGATCCCGGAAGATGAAGATTCGGCGGCCCTGATCAGTGCCGCCGATCGGGCCCTGTACCGGGCCAAGGAGGCCGGCCGGAATCGCGTTGTCGCAGACATCCCCTTAAGCAGAATAGCCGCCGGTTGATGTCCTTTGGAATGGGAGTCACCAGCCTTTGCCCGCAATATTTTACCTGCTTCGGTTTATTTCAGTTCAGTTGATTTCAACCCGGTTGCGTCCGCGCTCTTTGGCCCGGTACAGGGCCTTGTCGGCTCTGGCCAGAGACGCGTCTACCGATTCATCATCCCGGCGTAGCAGGGTCAGCCCCTGACTGAGGGTGATTTTAACCTCCCCCTGTTCCCCGGCAAACCGCAATGCGGCCGTTTGAACCCGCAACCGTTCAGCAAATATCTGCGCCCCTTCAAGGGACGCACCCGTCAGCAGAACCGCGAACTCCTCCCCTCCCAGGCGTCCCGCCGTGTCCGTTTTGCGCAGCAGCCGGCGGATACAATCGGCAAAGGAACGCAGCACCTCATCCCCCATGGCATGGCCATGGACGTCGTTGATCTGCTTGAAATGATCAAGATCGAGCATGAGCAGGGCGGTCGCCGGCTGCTCGGTAAAACGATGAATGCGCGCCAGCTCCTGCTCAAGGCGTTCCAGAAATGAGCGCCGGTTGGGCAGATTGGTGAGGGTGTCGGTGGTTGCCAGCTGACGCAGCTCTTCTTCCAGTTGTTTCCGCTGGGTGACATCGTGGACGATGCCTTCCAGACCGATAACCTGGCCCTGCTCGTCAAAGACCGGTGATTCACTGACCTCCATCCAGCAGTCGTGGCCGGCTTTGTGGCGGGCGACGAAAAGATAGGGGGGCTGGCGCTCTCCCTTGAGGGCGAGGCGGGTGTTGACGGCAACCTGTTTGTTGACGGGATGATCGACGAGAAAATTTTGGTAATGGGTCAACAACTCCCGGGGCTCATAGCCCAGCATCGCCGATGCGGAGGGGCTGATATACTGCAGATTGCCCTGGATATCGGTCCGGTAAAGAAAGTATTCCGAACTTAAATTCTCGACCAGACGCCGATACTTCTCTTCACTGATACCCAATTCCCGGCGGCTGAGGGTCAAACGCCGGTTCATCAGGATCATCCCGACGAGCAGCACCAGGATGATGAGGAATGAGGCGAAGGCACCGATGATCTGCTGGCGGTAACGGGACCAGACATCGTCGATGGTGAATTGCGGCGCCGTATCGAAGGGGGGCAGGCGCAGTTCTTCCAGCAGCCTGATCACCGGCTGATAATCGTGAGGAATCGACCAGTTGTGGTAGCCGCCGAGCTGAGCCACCCGGTCCTGGGGGGCAATAAGGAACAGGGCGGCAATGACCTTGCGCAGGAGCTGATCGTCTACGTGGGGCAGTGCCGTCAATGGCCATTCCGGATAGAGGCGGGTGGACAGGGCAAAGGGGAAGGCCGGAACCTGCTGGCGGTTGAGGATGCGTACCCGGCCGGGGTCGAGTTGTCCATCTTCGGCCAGCTGTTCGAGCAGACCGGTGCGGAAAAAGGCCGCGTCGACCTGGCCCGACAGCAGCAGGTCGATGGCCCTGGTATGGGGCATTTCCGTATAGAGGAGGTCAGCATCGTCGGGCAGTTTGACCCCGGCCTGGCGCAGCTCCAGAGCCTGTACCTGGTAACCGCCCAGGGAGGAGGGACCGGGGGTTGCCACCCTTTTCCCCTTGAGGTCGCTCAGCTGCTGGAGATCCTCACGGTCCGCGGCCACAGCAATGACGCCACCGAAGGCGCTGACGGGCTGTTCCTGTTCGCTGCGGACCAGGCTGGCCAGGGGCGAGGTGACACTGAAGCGGTGGGTCATCTCCACATGATGGCTGGGGTTGGTGAGAACGAAATCGACCTGCCGGGTTTCGATGGCAGCGGTCAGTTGCCGGTAACCCATGGGCTGTACCCGGAACCGATAACCGGGCAGGACGATACTGAGATAATCGGCAGTCGGTTGCCAGCGCTGCTGAACTTCATCCGCCGGGCGATAGGCAAGAATGCCGATGAGGATATCCTCTGAGGCGCGGGCGGAAGCAGCCAGCTGCAACAGCAGCAGCAGACAGATCAGGGTACGGCGCATCAACGACTCCTTATTCCTGTCAGCACGTCCGGGGTGACCAGTCGGATCAGTGGATGGCGGGTCAGCAGCAGGTCGGCTTCGACCAGAATGTCCAGCAGCTGATCCGCTGCCGACACCAGGGGTTCCGGCGAGCCGCTGAGGAGGCGGATATTCTCCTGAAGGGTGGGGAGCTTCAGTCCGCGAAAAGCCGCCTGAACCTGATCGATCCTGAGGCCGAAACGGTGAGCCAGGCGATAGGAGGCGTCAAGGGTGTTGCGCCGGTAGTAGTCCAGAGCGCGGAAATGGACCGCCGCCAGATGGGCCAGGGCGTCTTTGATCCGGGGAAGCAGATCGCTGCTGATGGCCAGCACATCGAAAATCAGATCGGGCAGGGCGCGGCTGTCGAACAGGCGCAAGGCTCCCTGCTGTTGCAGTTGCCCGGCAACGGGTTCATAGGTGATGACCGCATCCACCCGGCGACTGGTAAAGGCGCTTTCATGCTGATTGACAGGCAGGGAAACAACCTCAACAGCGGCTTTATCCAGATCAGCCAGGTCAAGAATCTTGCTCAACATCAGGGCTCCGAGGGCGCCCCGCTCAACGCCGATGCGGCATCCTGCCAGCTCCTGTAAATTTTTGATTTCGGGATGAACCAGAAGCATGTCGGCACCAGCGGAAATATTGAAAACCAGTACGACCGTCAGGGGAATGCCGAAAGCTCTGGTGCGCAGGACCTCGTCAAGAGTCAGGGCCGCGCCATCAACGGAGCCGCGGGTCAGCATCTCGATGGAGCTGGTGGCTGAAGGAGTTTCGACCAGAGTGACCTGCCCCTCATCCAGCCAGCCCTGCTGGCGGGCAAAGAACATAAATTCATAGCCGGGCCACAAGTGGGCGGCAATGCGCAAGGGCGCTGCCGGTTGCCGGCGACAGCCGGCACCAGTGGGGAGCAGCGGCAGGCAGGCGAGCAACTGCATGAACCGCCGTCGGCTCACGAAACAGGCCGGTGGAGAAATCAGGTTGTCATTCTCGGGTGTCGTCATCATTTTCCGTAATGATTCAGCTTCATGTTTTTTTCCTGGTGACTCGCCCCAGGGAGCAGCCGATTCCAGCCACGCACAGGCCGCTGAAAATCAACAGCGCCAGACGCATGCTGGACATGAACTGCGGTTGGGTTCGGGGGGTCACTGGCTGGCCGTGCATCAGCCAGGAAAAAATCAGGGTAATGATCATCATGCTGGTCATCATCCCCAGGGTGCGCATGCTGCCGTTCATGCCCGAGGCAACCCCCAGATACTTCGGTTCGACGCTGCCCATGATCAAGCTGACATTGGGCGAGGAGAACAGGGCAAAGCCGAGACCCAAAAGCACCAGCAGCAGATAGACGACAGCAATGGAGGTCTGTGGCTGCAGGGTCGAGGCCACCGCCAGGCCGAAGGCGCACAGGGTCATACCGGAGGTGGCCACCAGCGAAGCCGGAACGCGGTCGGAAAGGCGCCCGCAGAACGGTGAAAAAACGGCCTGCACCACCGGCTGGACAATCAGGATCATCCCGGCCTGGGCGGGGCTGAAGTCCCGCACATACTGCAGATACAGGCTGAGGAAAAAGGTAACACCGAAGGTCGCCGCATAATTGAACAGGGCCGCCAGATTGCTCAGGGCGAAGACCCGGTTGTGACGCAGCAGATCGATGTTCAGCAACGGGTGGCTGGTCCGGCTCTGCAGGCGGAAAAACAGCAGCAGGCACAGATTGGCCAGAAGCAGGACCCCCCATGCCCACAGTCCCTGCTTTAAATGGCTGACACTGACAATCAGCAGCATGATGGACAGGGCATATAAAAAAGCACCGCGCCAGTCGAAGGGTTCGCCGGCGGCTTCCGCCCACTCCTGGTGGATGGTGAAACGGGTGACCAGCCAGGTCAGCAGGCTCAAGGGGAAGACCAGGTAAAACAGGGAGCGCCAGCCCAGCACTTCGACCAGAATTCCGCCTAGAAAGGGGCCGCAGGAAATGCCCGCGTAAACACTGGCGACGGTGATGCCCAGGGCCTTGCCGCGCTCCGCGGCCGGAAAGGCGGAAACCAGAATCGCCATGGAGGTGGCCATGACCATCGCCCCGCCGACCCCCTGCAGAAAGCGCAGGACAATGAGGGATTCCATCGACCAGCTCTGGGAGATGAGGCCGCCCATGCAGCCGAACACCAGCAGGCCGTTCTGGAAAACCCGGCGCCGTCCGTAGATATCGCCGAAGCGGCCCATGGTCAGCAGAAAAATGGCCGCCGCCAGTACATAGGCCGTTTCGACCAGACCGAGCTGCAATGCCGTCGCGGTAAAATCACGCCCGATCACCGGCAGGGCGACCCCCACGGACGACACCATGAAGGGCATGAGAAAGTGCGCCATGCAGACGACAAAGAGAATGGCGCGCCTGTTGCTCCGGTCCTTCATCGACGTTTTCGCTGTTTCTGCTCCTGCCCCTTCTTCAGCAGGTCCCCCAGGGTTCCCAGGCTGGTTGTCCCCGGCGCCTCCGTGTAGCTGGTCTCTGTTGCCTCTTGCGTCTGATCGGCGAGGCTCAGGGCAATGCGCCGCTCATCCTGGTTGATACTTTCAATGGCGACGCGCAGCTCCTGTCCGCTTACGAGGACATCCTGCGGGTGGCGAATTTTTTTGCCGTCGCCCAGTTTTGAAATATGCAACAGGCCGTCAATGCCGTCTTCAAGGGTGACGAAGGCGCCGAAAGGGGCCAGGCGGCTGACCTTGCCGGAGTACTGCCCGCCCACCCGGTACTGCTGACCGACCTTGACCCAGGGGTCGGACAGGGTATCGCGCACGCTGAAGGAAAACTTGTTGTTGTCCCAGTCGATTTTTTTCACGCTCAGGTTCAGGTTCTGGCCGACGGTCAGGATGTCCTCAATGTTTTCCACCCGCCCGTAGCTGATTTCCGAAATAGGGAGCAGTCCTTCGATGCCGCCGATATCAACAAAGGCACCGAAATCACGCAGGCTGGTGACAACGCCGCTGACCAGCATCCCCTCTTTCAGGTGCCGGCGCAGCTCTTCCCGCTGTTGCGCCCGCTGTTCTTCGAGAATGGCGCGATGGGAGACGACGATATTGCGTCCCCGTTCACTGAACTGGGTGATGATAAAGGGGAGATTCCGGCCGATGAGACTTTCCGGCGTGGCCTGGCGCAGCCCCGTCTGGGAGAAGGGGCAGAAGGCCCGGACATTGCCCGTGAGGGTGACCTCAAAGCCCCCCTTGACTTCCTTGTCGATGCGCCCTTCCACGGGAATCCGGCTGGCGTAGGCCTGCTCCAGCTGTTCGCTGCCGGAACCGGTGCCGCCGATACGGGTAGTAAAGCGCAACTCACCGGCATTGTGGGAGAGGAAGTAGACGCTGATCCGCTCACCAGGAGCATGGGCCGGTTCGCCGTCGGCATCGAGGAGTTCGGCGCTGGCCAGAACCCCCTCCCCTTTCTGGCCGACATCGAGAAACGTCCATTCCGAACCGATCTGCAGAATGGTGCCTTCAACTTTCTCGCCCGGTGTCAGCTCCCGGCCGACACCGGCGAGACTGGCTTCAAACATGGCGGCGAAATCATCGTCTTCGCCGCCCCACTGGTCCTCATCGGAAAATCTATCGCTCATGGCTGGTCATCCCTTCATTTAAGTGGATATTAACGGACAAGATTACCCCGTTTGTTCGGCGGAGTAAACGGCTGAGAGGGGCAAAAAAGAGGAAAATGTGTGGCCTCCGGGCCCCTTGATTTCGCTACCGCCCTGAATATTTGTTCCATTTGCTCTTTGCCGGCGACTGCAGATATGATGGCGGCAATTTTATCCGTGAGTTATGAGGTGTCTGCTGATGGCGATTTCCGGAAATCCGAAGAAAATGGCGCAGGATGTGGCGGAAGGTTTCCTGCTGCTGTCGCCGCCGGTGCTGAAAAAATACAGCACCGGCGATATCAGAATCATTCTCAATAACCTGGCGTTGGTGCAGCGGGAACTGCGTCAGGCGCAGATTCCCCTGGAGGACATTCAGGGGCTCAAAGCCAAAAACACCCGCTTGACCCGCCTGAATCAGGCGGAGCTGGTGGTGCGCAGTTACTGCAAGAAAATGCGCATACCTATCTGAAAAAGACAGGTTGTTTGCGGCTGTTTTGCCGGCAACCTTGCGAAAATGACCTTTTCAGGGGTAAAGTAACAACTTTGCCTGTTTCATCTTTTACTCACACCCGTCCGGGGTGTTGGAGATTTGTCATGTCTGTTCTGTCCAAGCTGTTACGCACAACCTTCACTCTGATTTTTTGTTCCCTGGTTCTGGCAGGTGGCAGCGGCCACGCTGAAGAGGCGCCCCTCGATACCAATCGGGCCCGGCTGCTCGGCCATATCCTGCATCAGCAGCTCAGCAGTCAGCATTATAATCAGACGATTACCGACGATCGTTTGTCGCGCACCGCCTTTGATCTCTACCTGAAACAGCTCGACCCGCAAAAGCGCTTTCTGCTGCAGAGGGATGTCGAGGCCCTGAATGCTTATCGCGAGGAGATCGACAGTGCCATCCGTCGCGGTCGGTTGGATCTGCCTTTGACCGCGCGGGATCTGCTGCAGCTGCGCATTGAGCAGATCCAGACCATGACGGCGGAGATTCTGCAGCAGCCCCTTGACCCGGAGGTGGCGGAAAGCCTGGAAACGGATCCCGAGAAATACGATTTCGCCGAGAATGAGAGACAATTGCGCAGGTACTGGGAGAAGAACCTGAAATTCCAGATTCTCAGTCGCTACTTGAGTCTGCGAGAAGAGGAGACGGCAGATAAGGAAGAACAGGATTTTTCGGACATCGACAACGCCACTCACGACCGCCTGCTGCAACAGGCGAGGGAGAATGTCATCAAGTCCCACGACGCCTTTTTAAAGCGTATGTTGCAGGAATCACCGCAGGACCATTACGATCGTTATCTGGATGCCATTGCCCGCGCCTATGACCCCCACACCAACTACCTGCCGCCGACCAGCAAGGAAGACTTTGATATCCAGATGAGCGGTTCCCTGGAGGGGATCGGCGCCACCCTGCGCGAAGATGATGGCTTTATCCGTGTGGTCCGGGTGATCCCCGGCAGTGCCGCCGCCCGTCAGGGGCAACTGGAGGCGGATGATATTATTCTCAAGGTGGCCGAAGGGACGGCCGAGCCGGTGGAGATTACCAATACCCGGCTGCGTGACGCGGTCTCCCTGATCCGTGGTAAAAAGGGGACGGAGGTGCGCCTGACCCTGCGCAAGCCCGACGGCCGGCGGCTGATCGTACCCATTGTCCGCGATATTGTCGAGATAGAGGAATCCTTTGTTATCGGTACGACCATCGAGGACAAGGACCGGGGACAGCGTTACGGATACGTCAAGATCCCTTCCTTCTACCGCGATCTGAGCGGCAACACGGAGCGCAACAGCACCGACGACACCCGGGTTGAGCTGGAAAAGCTGATGGAGCAGGATATCTCCGGATTGATCCTCGATCTGCGCAACAACGGTGGCGGCTCCCTTGCCGATGCCGTCAGCGTCACCGGCCTGTTCATCGAGGAAGGGCCGGTCGTGCAGGTACGGACCAGTTCCGGAACCATCCGCTCCCTGCGCGACGATGACAAGACGGTAGTTTACGACGGTCCCATGATCGTGCTGGTCAATCGCTTCAGCGCCTCGGCTTCCGAGATTCTTGCCGGCGCCCTGCAGGACTACGGCCGCGCCCTGATCGTCGGAGACGAACACACCCACGGCAAGGGGACGGTGCAGGCGGTACTCGATCTTGATCGTTACGTGCGTCTGCGGGGAATGGCCCAGTATCTGCCTTTAGGGGCGGCCAAGATTACCATCCAGAAATTTTATCGCATCAGTGGCGAATCGACCCAGGAGCTGGGCGTGGTTCCCGATATCATCCTGCCGTCACGTCTGGATGGGCTGGAAAGTGGTGAAAAGTATATGGACAATGCCCTGCCCTGGGATCGCATCGGTGATGTGCGTTATCAGGCCTGGCCCCTGACCTTGCCTGACCTGGCGACCCTGCGTGCACAAAGTGCGGCCCGCGTTGCCGACAATGAAGAATTCCGGCAGATCAAAACCGCGGCAGCAAGGGCGCAGGAGCGGCGTGCGCAGACCGTGCAGTCGCTGTTGCTGGCAGATATGGTCAAGGAATTTACAGAAAGTAAAGAGGAACAGGCGAATGCGCCCCACGACCTGATGATGGCAAACCCGGCGCAGCAGGAGGAGGGTCTGAGCCGGGAGGAATCGTTACGGAAAAATCTGGCCAAAGACCCTTACGTCGAGGAAGGGGTATTGATTCTTGACGATATCCTGTCGCTGCTGGAGATCTCCGGGAAACAGGCCGCCTGACGGATTCTCGCCAACGCTTGCGGCCACACAGAGGGTGGCCGCTCTTTCCTTTAAGGAGTGATCAGCGCAGCACCCGCAACAGCTCATCGGCCAGCTGCCTGACGAGGATGAAATAGGTCTCGCTGCCGGCGGGCAGATCCGTGCCCATGGGGTCGAGAATGCCGGTTCTGGCGCCGGTCCCTTCAATGATCGTGGTGACAATGCGCGACTGGAACTGGGGCTCACTGAACACCGCCCGGGCGTCCAGCTCACGGATTTTGTCCCGGATCTCCATGACCCGTTTGACCCCCGGGGCGCGTTCCGCGTCGACGGTCACCGAGCCAATGGCGTTGACCGCAAAGTCCCTTTCAAAATACTGATAGGCGTCGTGAAAGACGATGTAGGGTACGTCCGCCACCGGTTGCAGCCGAGCCTTGAGCTCAAGGTGAAAGGCCTCGAGCCTGGCGATGAGTTCCGCAGCGTTGCCGGCGTAAGTGTCGGCGTGGGCCGGGTCCATGGCCATCAGGCCGTCAGCGATGAGGCGGACGATGTCCCTGGCGACCAGGGGGCTGGTCCAGAGGTGGGGGTCTTTGGTCGCATGGTCGTCGTGGTGTTCCCCGGAGTGCTCGTGGTCATCATGCGCATGGTCATGTCCTTCCCAGGTGCCTCCGGCGCGAACGGACAGCAGGTGCTGAGGCAGGCCGGCAGTCAGGCTTATACTGACGGTTTCTTGCGGAAGATTGAGCAGCGGCCGAACCAGAAAGCTTTCCAGCTCTTCGCCCACCCAGATCACCATATCCGCTTCATTGATCAGGCGCGCTTCGGAGGGTCGCAAGGCGTAACCATGGGGTGAACCGGCGCCGCTTATCAGCAGCTGCGGCGTGGCAACCCCTGCCATGACCGCTGTTGTCAGGGAGTGAATGGGCTTGATGCTGACCAGAACCCGAGGCGTGGCCGCCTGGAGCAGTGAGGGCAGCAGCAGTCCGGTCAGCAGCAGAAATAATAAAGGGCGCATTGTATTCCTCCTTGATTTCACGTAAGATCACCATCTGAATTGAAACGTTATATTGTATCAATAAACAAAGTCAAGATGCTTCGGAACTCACCCCATGTCAATGCTCTATTCGTCTGATTTCGCCCGTCCCGGCCACGATCACCGCCAGTGTGTCGACAGCGCTTTAACCACGGCTGAGCGGATTTGTCGCGAACAGGGGCAGCGCTTTACGCCTATCCGGCGCCAGGTGTTCGAGCTGATATGGCAGCAGCACAAACCTGTCGGTGCCTATCTGCTCCTTGAACAGCTGCAGCAGCAGGGGCGGGTCGCGCCACCGACGGTTTATCGAGCCCTTGACTTTCTCCTCGGCCTGAATCTGATTCACCGCATCGCCTCACTGAATGCTTTTGTCGGTTGTACCCACCCCGGCGCCGCCCATCAGGGGTATTTTCTTATCTGTCGCTCATGCAAGGCGAGTGCTGAATTGACCGCGGACGCCATTACCACTGAAATCGACCGCAGTGCCGCCCGGTGCGGTTTTACCGTGCTTGAGCGCTCGGTGGAGGTCATGGGCCTGTGCCCGGAGTGCTCTGTCGTTGAGGAGGCCTCATGACCGGCAGGGACTCATTGTTGCTGCGCGCCAGGGATGTCCGGCTGCAACTCGGCGGTCGATTGCTCCTCGACGACATCAGTTTTCATCTGGCGCGGGGGGAAATTCTCACCATTATCGGCCCTAACGGCGCCGGCAAGACGACCCTGCTGCGCGTTATCCTCCAACTGCTGGCGCCGACCTCGGGAGAGATCTACCGCCAGCCCGGATTGACCGTCGGCTACATGCCCCAGAAACTTCATATCGACCCGACCTTTCCCCTGACGGTGAAGCGCTTTCTGGCCTTCGCCCGCAGGAACTGCACAGAACAGCAGAGCAGCGAAGCGCTGGACAAGACCGGGGCCCGGCATCTGTTGAAGGCGCCCCTGCACCAGCTTTCCGGTGGCGAGACCCAGCGGGTGCTGCTGGCCCGGGCGCTGCTGCGCAATCCGGATCTGCTGGTTCTGGATGAGCCGGTACAGGGGGTTGATGTCCATGGCCAGTCGGAGCTGTATCAACTGATCTGCCGGATCCGCGATGCCAGTCAGTGCGGCGTGCTGATGGTGTCCCACGACCTGCACCTGGTGATGGCGGCTACGGATCGCGTTCTGTGCCTGAATCAGCACATCTGCTGCAGCGGCACGCCGGCCACCGTGTCCAGTGATCCGGCCTATATCCGGATGTACGGGCAGCTGGCCTTCTATCAGCATGATCCACAACATCACCATCAGCATGAAGAGGCCGGTGATGCTCGATGACTTTCTGCTACGGGCGCTGCTGGGTGGTGTCGGTGTTGCCCTGGTGGCCGGACCCTTCGGCTCCTTTGTCGTCTGGCGGCGGCTGGCCTATTTCGGGGATACCCTGTCCCATTCGGCCCTGCTGGGGGTGTCCCTCGGCTATCTGCTGCACCTGAATCTGACCTTCGGCATTATCGTGGTATGCCAGGTGATCGCCCTGCTGTTGTTTATCAGCCAGCGCCAGCAGTGGCTGGCCAATGATACCCTCCTCGGTATCTTCGCCCACGGCGCCCTGTCCCTCGGGCTGGTGGTTCTGGCCTTTGCCGAGGGGTTGCGGATTGATCTGATGGCCTACCTGTTCGGCGATATCCTGGCGATCACGCGCGCCGATCTGCTCTGGATCTATCTTGGTGGCGGCGCCGCCCTGAGCCTTTTGCTGTGGTTGTGGAAGCCCTTGCTGGCCGTCACTATTCATGAGGATATGGCGCGGGTTGAAGGGGTGCCGGTGCAGCGGGTGAACGCCTTGTTCCTGGCTCTGATCGCCCTGACCGTCGCGGTGATGATGAAGGTCGTCGGGCTGCTGCTGGTCACTTCCCTGCTCATTATTCCGGCGGCCACGGCCCGACGTTTTGCGCCGGGCCCCGAGATCATGGCGCTGCTGTCAGCTGTCTTCGGCTGCCTGGCGGTGGTCGGCGGACTTTTTCTGTCCTATTTCTGGGATACCCCGACGGGGCCGAGTATCGTTGTCGCTGCCTGTCTGATCTTTATGCTGAGCCTGACGGGTGCTCCCGGCTCCTGGCGGCGGCAGCGTTAGGCGGTGGCAGCGTATATTTTTTATATGCAGGCAGCCCCCTTTAATTAGCTCTGCTTCATTGCCTTAACTATCTGTATTTAAAGTAATTTCACGACTATGGAGGGGTTCTGTATACACTTCTGATGTTCATATAAATCTTCGATTATTCACATGTTTACCACCGTCTGACGAGCCCCGCACTGCAGTTGATCCGCCCGGCCGTATACAGAAAATATACAGTCGGCTCTATACCCGCCTGTGATTGTTCCTGTCCTTCTTTAAAAACCTTTAAAAGACAGTAAGTTAAAAAGATTTTTTGGCTTGGTTCCGAACTGGCACAAGCTCTGCAGTTGTCCTTGCCTGAATGATGCCGTCTGCCACGGCGTACAAGCCGGAAGTGCGGTTTGTCACCAGCGGCTCAAGTCAGGACCAACTGTCGTTTTTCAGTGATATCAACGACCAATCCAGAAAAGGGGTGCCAGCGATGATCGATTTTTTACTCACAGTCGGGAATGTTGAATACATCTACACCGTCGTCGATTTTTACGCCTACATCAAGGGGATGGAGTATCTTATCTGTCTGCTTTTGTTCAGTATTTTCCCGATCTTCTATCGCTACATCCATAAAGGCAAAAAATAAAAGCAGCAAGTCTTCAGGCTGCTCATTATATCTGATCCGCCCTGCTGGCGCGGATGTTACTGACAAGGAGCAAGGCAATGGTTAAAGCCGGACAAACATTTATAACAGGATTGACAGCCCTGGCGCTGTCGCTGGTTTTCTGTTTTACCTCGTACGCCATGCCGGATGTGATCACCATGGACCAGCTGGCCGATCTGTATGACGGCGTGGTGTTTGACCATGAGACCCACACCATGATGACGGAAGGCTGTGCCGTCTGCCACCACCATACCCTGGGCGGCCCCGTCTTCAATGACTATTGCGCCAAATGCCATGACGGCAGTGAAGAGGTGGCAACGGTGGCCTGCAGCGACTGCCATTCCAAGGAGCGGATTACCGCCGGCAGCATGCGTCTGGCCGAGCTGGAATCCCCCTTTCATGACGATCTGCCCGACCTTAAGGGGGCCTATCACCTGAGCTGTCTCGGCTGCCATCAGGAAATGGGCGCGCCGGTGGGTTGCACCGACTGCCACAGCAAAACCGAAGCAGGAAACAAATACTACAATTCCGGACAGTTTGCGCCGACCGGGTCGCAACATTAAGGCGAATGAGAGTGCCCTTTCGCATCAGAGAGGAACTTAATCAAGGAGATAGATGTCATGAGTAAGATTACCCGTAGAAGATTCCTGGCAGGTGGCGTAGCGGGGGGAGCTGCCATCGCCATGGCGCCCGGCAAGAAGGTTTTTGCAGCAAACCTGGACGGCTTTCCCAATGGCATGGGCGTGCTCGTCGACATGACCCGTTGTGTCGGTTGCCGCACCTGTGAGGCCGCCTGCAACAAGGAACAGAATCTGCCGGAACCGGAAAAGCCCTTTGATGATGCGTCTGTATTTGACGAGGGCTATCATGGTCACGAGCAGCGCCGGACGACGGAAGGTGCTTACACCGTGGTCAACCGTTATGACGTGCCCGGCAGCGAGCCCGTCTACCGGAAAATCCAGTGCAATCACTGTAACGAGCCGGCCTGTCTGACCTCCTGTTTCGTCAATGCCTACAAGAAAACACCGGAAGGCGCGGTCATCTATGACGACAAGGTCTGCGTCGGCTGTCGTAACTGCATGATCGCCTGCCCGTTCAACATTCCGGCCTACAGCTACAGTTCGGCCTTTAATCCGATCATCAAGAAATGCATCTTCTGTTACGACACCCGCTTGAAGCAGGGGCACATTCCGGCCTGCGTGGAGAGCTGTCCTCAGCAGGTCATGGTTTTCGGCAAGCGTAAGGATTTATTGAAGATTGCTCATGACCGGATCAGAAAACATCCGGGCAAATATGTTGATCACGTTTACGGTGAGCACGAGGTCGGTGGCACCAGCTGGCTCTATCTCTCCAGCGTGCCTTTTGAGCAGGCAGGCTTTAACGTGACCCTGCAGAAAGAGCCGATCATCAATAACGTCAAGGATTTTCTGGCTATCGTTCCCATGGTGCTGGCGATCTGGCCGGCCCTGTTTACCGGTTTCCACCTGCTTGCCACCAAAGGCAAAAAGCATGGAGATGACCACAGTCATGATCAGCAGGAGGGCCATGAGTCATGAAAAACTTAATTAAATCAGGAGTAAAGCCCCATGACGCCACCATGCGGGCGGATGGCAAAAAGTGGACCTTTATGGAAAAAATGCTCCTTGGCCTGTCGCTGGATCAGTATATCCAGCAGGCCCTGCGCAATAAATTCAACTGGCTGCTGGCGCTTATCTTCGCAATCGGTATTCCGTTGATCATCTACCGCTTTATCTTCGGGCTGGGCGCCGTCACCCACTCCTCCTACGATTATCCCTGGGGGTTGCTCCTGGGTTTCGGTCTGTTCTGCATGGTGCCCCTGTCCGCGTCCGGTTTCATGATGGGTACGGCGGTCGAACTCTTCGGTCGGCACGACTTCGCTCCCATCGAGCGGCTGGCCCTGCTCAACGGTCTTCTCGGCTACTTTTTCGCCGTGGTCTTTCTGCTGGTCGATCTGGGGCAGCCCTGGCGCCTGCCCTACCCCATGGTCTACTCTTTCGGCCCGGCGGCGGTGTTGTTCCTCGTTGGCTGGCACGTCGCCACCTACCTGTCGGTGCAGGTAGCCGAAGTCTCCACCGCCTTTTTCGAGTGGATCGGCTTCAAGCGCGGCTACGAGTTCATCCGCAAAGGCACCATCGGCCTGACCGTTTCCGGCATCATCCTGTCGACCCTGCATCAGGGTGCCTTGGGAGCCCTGTTTGTCTACGCGCCGGGAAAGGTTCACCCCCTGTGGTATTCGTCGGCCTTTCAGTGGATTCACTTCTTTGTCTCGTCCATTCCCGCCGGTCTGTGCATGGTCATCTGTGTCAGCACCATTGTCTATCACACCATGAAGTGGCGCTGTGATGACCGCTTTATCAGCAACCTCGACCGCATTACCATCGCCCTGGCCAAGGGGGCGGCCATGGGCCTGATCACCTACTTCTTCATCAAGTTCCTGGCCGTCGCCCACGACAACGAATGGGCGTACCTGGCTACGGGCTGGGGCCTGTGGTGGCTGGCGGAGATCGGTTTCGGCGTGGTACTGGCCCTGGCAGTGCTGTCTTTCGGTATCCATAACAACAACGCCAACATCTGCCGCATCGGCGCCTTTATTACCGTGTTCGGTATTCTCCTCAATCGCCTGAACACCGCGTTGATCACCTTCAACTGGAATCTCTATCAGGAGATACCCCACGTTTTTGAAGTCATTATCACCATCACCATCTTCTTTATCTACATTGCAACCTACCGCTTTATTCTCAACCGGTTGCCGATTCTCTATCAGTTCAAGGCCAGGGCTGACGGACAATAACGTGTGAAGCGGGTTTGTATCCTGTCCGGTCGCCGCGGGTGGCTGCCGGACAGGGCACCCCGCTGGCGGCCGCACAGCAAGGAGTGATCATCATGTTCGATAATCTGATCGCCAGAGCCATTGTCCCGGTGACCATTGCCGTGACCGGATTTGTTATCTTCGGTTGTCTGTTTCTGTACTCCTTCATCAAGCGGGATATGACCGATGAAGCAGTGCGGCATGTGGACGGTCTGGCGGAAACCGTGGTCATGGCGACCCACTACGCCATGATGAAGGATGATCGCGAGTCCCTGCGCAATATTCTCTCCAATGTCAACAACCTGTCGGAGATTGAACGCATCCGCATCTACAACCAGGTCGGTATTCCGAAATTTGCCGATCTGGAAGGGGTCACCGCTCCCGGCTCCTTCGCCGTCAAGGTCGATACCTGGTCGACGGGCATTGCCCATTCCGATCACCCCCGGCGCGAAGCGACCCAGCATCAGGTGGACCACAATAACGGCTACATCGCGGTGAACATGCCGATCCTCAACGAAGCCAAATGCTCCACCGCCGCCTGTCATTTTCACGCCGAAGACGACACCGTGCTGGGCTTTTTAAGTATCGGATTTTCAAGCGCTCATCTGGAGAAAACCCTTGCTCTGCTCAGAAGCCGGATGGTAGCATTCACGGTGATGGTGCTGTTTCTGACCGTCGGTGGCGTTGCCGCCCTGCTGCGCATGAACCTCTTTCTGCCGATTCTCAAGCTGACCCACGACATGGAACGAGCCGTAGGCGGCGTGACCGAATCGCAACTGCCCGCACCTGATCGCAAACTCGGACGCCTGGGCAACGATTTTCATCAGCTGGTCAAGCAGCGGGATCAAGCCCGGCACCAGAATCCAACCACGGCCGAAGGTGAAAACAAAGAGCGCGATGACGGAGTCAACCAAACCAGATCCTGAAGAACCTCTGCCGAGCCTCTCCCCCCTGCAACAGAAGGTGCAGGAGAAGATCAAACGGTTTGAGTTTCTCTCCAGCTCAGGGCTGTGGGTGCTGGCCTTCTTCACGGCCTTGAGCCTGGCGGCGTATCGTGACTTTGCCTTTTTCCCGACCTTAAGTGAAAGTCTCCGCGACATCCTCGGCGCCGGCCCCCCCGTCGCCTATATCAACTGGGCTTTGGTTCTGTACGGGTTCTCCGCGATCATCCTCGTCCTGACCCAGATGGCCAGCAACAAACCGCCCCGCGGAGCCATTGCCCACCTGTGCTATCTCGGGGCGTTTTACGGTTTTTATCACTTCTCCGGCGGCCTGTCGGAAAACTTCTGGGCCATCTTTGCCGTCGGCCTGACCATCCTCGGACTCCAGAGTTATTACGTCTGGAACTATTATCATGAAAAGATTTTTGAGCA
>CALFFB010000253.1 GCA_937958075.1 uncultured Geobacteraceae bacterium
TGCTCAGCGTCGAACAACAGCGCCGGCTGCTGGCATCCCGGGTGGCCGTGGTCGGTGCCGGCGGGGTTGGCGGGCTGCACATTCTCACCCTGGCCCGGCTCGGGGTCGGGGCCTTTCACATTGCCGACCCCGACAGCTTTGAGGCCGCCAACATCAGTCGCCAGTTCGGTGCCTCGCAACAGTCTTTCGGCCAGAACAAGGCAGAAGTTCTGGCGCGGATGGTTCAGGACATCAACCCGCAGGCCGCCATCACAACCTTTCCCCAGGGCATTGACAACACCAACGCGGACGCCTTTCTCGAAGGGTGTCAGGTCCTGGTCGACGGCATCGACTTTTTCGCCTTTACCACCCGCCGCCTGCTCTTTCAAAAAGCGCGGCAACGGGGCATCTACGCCGTCACCTGCGCACCCCTGGGCTTCGGCAGCACCCTGCAGGTCTTTGCACCTGACGGAATGGACTTTGACAGCTATTTCGGCACCACGGAGAACCAGTCCGTAATGAGGAACCTCGCGGCCTTTGCCGCGGGGCTGGCCCCCAACCCCTACCATATTTGTTATATGGATCTGGACAAGGTCGACATCGAACAGCAGAAAGGGCCGGCGGTCGCTCCGGCCTGCACCCTGGCAGCGTCGCTGCTGGCAACCGAGGTGGTTAAAATCCTGACCGGATCACAGAAGGTGTTCGCCGTCCCCCATTACCTTCAGATCGACCTGTACCGGCGCAAGTTCAAAAAAGGCTACCTGTGGCTGGGCGGGAAAAACCCCCTGCAGCGCCTGAAGGCCTGGCTGATTTTTCGTCAGTTTCAAAAACGGACGAAGGAGGGAGACACATGATCTTTCGCTTTTTCATTATCGCCTGCTGCCTGCTGTTTGTCGCAGGAACTCAGACGCTGCCGGCGGCTGAAAAGGCCGCCGATGTCGCTTATCAGGTGTATCATCGTGATGTCGGCAACGACATGCAACTGACCGGCACCATGGAGCTGATCAGCTCCGGCGGGCAGAAACGGGTGCGCGAATACACCTCCCTGCGTCTCGACACGGACACGGAACGCAAGGTGCTGATCCGCTTCACGGCCCCTGCCGATATCGCCGGAACCGCTTTTCTGGTGCGCGAAGACCTGGTCACGGACACGACCGAGCAGCATCTCTACCTGCCGGCTCTCAAACGGACGCGGCGAATCGTCGCCAGTCAACAGGGACGCAGCTTTGTCAATACCGATTTCACCTTTGAAGACATGCGCCGCCAGCCCCTGGACGACTGGAACTACCAGCTGGATCAGCCGACGGAATATCAGGGCCGTGCCTGCTACGCCCTGATCAGCAGCCCGAAAGAGGGAACCGACAGCCAATATTCCCGTATCGTATCGCTGATCGACATGCAGACCTTCATGCCCCTGCAGATTGATTTTTTCGACTCCAGGGATCGGCACAGCAAAACCTACCGGGTGACGGCGGTCGCGCTCATTGATGGTATCGCCACCGAAATGGAAACCCTCATGACTGATCTGCGTTCCGGACACAGTACCCGCCTTGTGACCCATCAGGTTCGCTACAACAGCGGTCTGAAGGATCATCTGTTCACCACCCGCGCCCTGGAGCAATAGGCCGATGAAACACCCGCACCGGATACCCCGACTGTGCCTGACAGCGTTTCTGCCGCTGCTGTCACTGATCATGGCTGGCCCGGGTTCAGCCGCCGTCCTCACTGCCATCGACCTCAGCTCAAACGCAGAGGAGACCCGCATCAGCCTCCAGCTCAGCGGCCATGCCGACTCCAGCCACCATCTGTTGCCGGCGACCGCCAACCTGCCGGAGCGCTGCTATGTTGACCTTGACGCCACGCACCCCGCTTCCGCCCTGGTGCTGCCACAGGTTGTGGACAATCCCCACATTACAGCGATACGCACCGGCATCCACCAGACAACCCTGCGTACCGTCGTCGATTTAAAGGCGGGGCACACCTGCACCATCGACAGCTCTGTGGTAGAGGGACATATTCTGATCCGCGTTGCGCCGACAGAAAAAAACGCCGCACCATCGGAAACGACGTCCGCCCCTCCGGCGCCGGGAGCAAAAGCCCCGGAAAACCAGCTGCTCTTCGGCCCTGCGCCTGATACAGCTGACGCCCTTGATTTGACAGGAGCATCACCGGCCGCAACCTCTCCCACCACCTTGTGGGGGAGGATCATCGGTTTCGCCGCCCACGACCTCAAAAAGGACGATGCCGAAGACCATCAGCTGTTGCGCCTGCGCAGCCGCCTCGGTCTGGAACACACCAGCGACCTCCCTGACGCGTTGCGGCTACAGGGACGCGCGGCTGTTGAATGGGACGGGATTGATTACGACAATCGTCAGGCCGGAACCAGCAGCGAGCTGAAGTTATATGAAGGTTTTTTCCGCCTCAACGGCGCATACTGGGATTGGTCAGTCGGCAAGCAAAGGGTGCGCTGGGGCAAGAGTGACCAGCTCTCGCCTCTTGATACCATCAACCCGGACGATATGCGTCAGTTCATCACCCTCGACCTTGAAGACCGGAAGATCCCCTCCTGGCTGACCCAGGCTCGTCTGCACGGCTCCCGGTTTACCCTTGAGGCCATCGTCAGCCCCTGGTTTGAAGAGTCGGAGATGGATTATTTTGATTCCGACTGGGCCCTGTACCGCAACCTGCGCCAGAATATCTTAAGCAACTCCCAGCTTCCCCAGGCGATCAGGGATTACGCCGCCAGCCTGGGCGTCAATAAAAAGAAACCTTCAAAATCCCTCAGCAACATCTCCGGCGCCCTGCGCCTGCACTGGCACACGGATCGTGCCGATTTCGCTGTCAGTTACCGTTATGGCTGGGAGACCCTGCCCACCATTGACAGCTTTCCGGTAAAGAATATTGTTTTTAACGGAGATCCGGATAGCGATCCGGCCGAATTCCTCCAGTCAGCAACCCTGACCAGTGAGCGCGTTAAGGCCAGCTTCAAAAGGCAGCAGATCTACGGCTTTGAGTGGGAAACCGTGCTGGACCAGATTGGCTTCCGCGGCGAGCTGGCCTACATTGACCAGGTGGCTTTTCTCACCAGCGATCTGACCTCGACCGGCAAAAAGGTTGCGCATCTGGTGGCAGGCATCGACTACACCTCCGTCACACAGTGGTATTTCAACCTGCAGACATCCTGGCACCATATTTTCGGCTATAACCGGGAAATTCTCTACTTTGAGAAGGATAATATTTCACTGCTTGGTGAAGTGCGCAAAACCCTGTGGCGCGGCAACCTGGAAGTCGCCACCGCTTACAACGTCACCCTGACCGACGGCAGCAGCTATCTGCAACCGGCAGTTACCCTGAAACGCATCACCAATACGGACATTGAAGTCGGTGCCATGATCTTCAGCGGCGACGGCGATACCCTCCTCGGCTCCTACGATGAGGCAGACCAGATCTATGCGCAGATCAGAGTGTCCTTTTAAGAACGACAACTCACGGATTCAGACAATCAGCAGGGACCACCTATGATAAAGACCCTTGTCGGCAATAACTGTGATCTGATCTTCCGCTATCCCCGGCGCTACCTGGCCCTGCTGGTGCTGTTGACCGGCGTTTTCGGATTTTTCTACGCCAAACTACCCGTCGACACCTCCGTTGAGTCCCTGATCATTGAAAACGACCCCGACCTCGTTATTTACGAAGAGTTCAAGGAACAGTTCGGGGAGGATGAATTTCTGGTGGTCGGGTTTACCAGTCCGGATATTTTCACCGAAACCTTCCTCAACGCGATCGACGGACTGACGCGTGGGCTGGAACAGATTGACGGTGTGCGTGAAGTCATCAGTCTCACCAGTGTCGAAGATATTTTCGGCACGGAATACGATTTCATTGTCCAGCCATTGGCGGAAACGAACGGGAACGAGGGCCGGGATATCCCGCATATCCTGAACCGTATTGACAGCAATCCGCTGATAAAGGGGAATGTTGTTTCGCCGGACCTGGAGTCGTCCCTGTTTCTGATCCGCACCACCAGTCAGAGTGACGTTGGATTTGACGCACGGCTGGTTGCCGCTGTCAGCGATTTTTTCGGCGGTCATGCAGACGTTCCCGCCGGCGTCAGGTTTCATATCGCCGGCTGGCTGGCCACCGACACCAGCATGGCCGCCTACATGAACCGTGACATGGCCCTGTTCATGCCTCTGACCTATCTGTTGATCGCGGCCCTGCTATGGTTTTTTCTGCGCAACCGACCGGCCATGATCATTTCCCTCATCAACATCAGTATCTGTCTGATCTGGACCATGGCGTTTCTCTATTTTACCGGTGGCGCCATGAGCCCCATGACCTCGATTCTGCCGCCGCTGATTATGGCGCTGGTCGTCTCCGACAGCATTCATCTGTTGCAGAAATTTCTGCAGACCGGCGGCGACAACCTGCAACAACGGATTCGCGTGACCATGCAGAGTCTGGCCGTCCCCTGCTTTCTCACCAGCCTGACCACGGCCATCGGCTTTTCCAGCCTGGGACTCAGCGACATACCCCCCATTCGTCATTTCGGGCTGGCCGCCGCCGCCGGCATGATGGCGGAATTCTACCTGTCCATGACCCTGATCCCTTTGGGGTTGTGGTTATGGGGAAAAAAACATCCCTTTACATCTCACAGTCACGAGTTGCACACAGGCCTGCAGCACATCGCCACCTGGACCGGCCGGCAGGTCACCCATCGGCACAAACCGATTCTCACGGTATCAGCACTCATTCTCATGCTGTTTGTTTATGGCGCGACCCAACTGCAGGTAGAAACCAACCTCCTCGAATATTTTCGTGACGGCAGCACCATCCGTCAGGATACAAACTTTGTTGATGCACACCTTGGCGGCGTCAATACCCTGGAAATCTCCCTGCGCAGCCAGGACCCGGAGTATTTTCTGGAACCGGACAATCTGAAAATCATCGAGCAGATTGACGCCTACCTCAATGAACTGGGCGTGGTGACCAAAACAACATCAGTTGTTGATTTCATCAAACAGATGAATCAGGCTTTTCATGCCGAAAACAGAGAACAGCATGTACTGCCGGACAACCGGCAGCTCATTGCTCAGTACCTGCTGCTGTACGATGGCAATGAGCTGGCCAATTTCATCGACAGTCAGTACAGCTGGGCCCGTCTTTCCGCACGGATTACCGAGCACAGCTCCCAGAAACTGGAATCAATCATCGGCGACCTGCAAACCTATCTGGAGCGTACGGCTGCGGATGACAGCCTTCAGGTCCATATCACCGGAAAAACCTACCTCGTCAACAAACTGGTGAGGAGCATCGTCGAAAGTCAGGTCAAAAGCCTGTCCGCAGCCTTTATTGTGATTTTCCTGGTACTTTTCTTTGTCTTTCGCTCCTTCAAGCTCGGCTG
>CALFFB010000254.1 GCA_937958075.1 uncultured Geobacteraceae bacterium
CAGGTAAGAGCAATATACAACTCAGGAGATTCTCTGAATTTCCAGAGCCTTATCTCCCAATACCTCATTAGCCTTGTTAAGAGCCGCCTCCCCCGCCAGCACGGCCACGGCGGAGGGGCCATCCTGCAGGTAGGTTTTCGCGACCCGCGCCAGGGCCGCACCGTCGACCTGCAGCAACTGTTCGCGGAAGCGGTTGCGCATCTCCAGGGTGATGCCGCACCGCAAGCAGGCGAACTCATGGGCCGCCAGCCCCGCCGGTGACAGGGGCTTATCCAGGTCGCTGAAGACAGCGATAATGGCCTCTTCCACCCAGACCGGATCGAACCGCCCGGCCACCGCCCAGGCGATGGCCTCGTCATACACCTGCAGGGTGCGCTGCAGATGCGGATCGCGATAGGACAGCAGACTGAGCAGTCCGGCGTTGCTGTTATAGCCGGCCATGCCGCCGTAGGCGCCACCCTTTTCGCGGATTTCCCGGTGCAGGAACTCCGCCCGCAGCAGTTTGGCCAGCACCATCAAGGGGGCGCTGTCAGGGTGACTGTAGGGAACGGTAGAAAACACCCGGGTCACATACTGCACCGGCAGCGACCAGACCAGCCCGGAGCGTTGCGCCGCGGGAGCAAAGGATGCCGGCTGCCCCTTCGGCCCGGCCGAACCGTCCGGCAGATCGTCAAGGAGGTTCTGCACCGCCTTGTCAAAAGCAGGAAAATTTTTCTCTTCCACGGCCACGGCCAGGGTCAGATGCGCCCGGTGAAACAACGCCTCGGCGATGGATTTCAGGATCTCCGCCAGCCCGGTCAACTCACCGACAGGTGTTGCCGCCAGTTTGCGTACCAGGGCAATATAGGTAAGGCCGGACCACTCTTCGCGCAGCCGCCCGGCGGCGGACAAACCGGCAGCAGCGTGACGGGCGGCATAGCTGTGCCCGGCCTGGGGCACGGAATTCTCCAGGGAGACCTGCAGCTGATTGAGCACCGTGTGCAGGCGGTTTAAATCGGTGAAATCGGGAGCCGTGAGGAAATCGCGCAGCAGGGCCATCATCTTCTCGCCGTTACGCACCAGGGCCTTGCCCTTCAGCTCGAAAGCGGCGTCGAACTGCTGCAGGTCCTGCGGATTATCGAGCAACGAAGTGCGGGCCGAAATGCCGCCGGTCACCTCCTCCATGGCCTCGGCCATCTGCAGGTAATCACGGCCGCCGGCCCCCACCTGGGTCAGCAGACTGCTGAAGACCGGCAGATGAGCACGCTGTTCTGCCGAAAGCCCGGCAAGGGAGAAATTCAGCATCACCGTGCCGATGCCGTTGGTCGGCTGATCGAACCAGCAGGTTGTCACCGGTCCGAGGGACCTGGTTGTCACTGCCACCGGCTCTTCCCGGGGTGGAATGTCGGCCAGGGTCAGGGTCGGCAGACAGGAGAGATCCTCCGGCGATTCCTGCGCCTGCTGCAGATCCCGCGCCCGAACGATAAGCTGCTCCTTGTCCTGGTCAGTCAACTGCTGCTGAATCTGGTCCAGCTCGGCGCGTACCCGCGCCTGCTCCCTCGGGCCCATGTCCATATCCGGCTTGAGGAGCAGGGTCACCCGGTGAGGGTTGTCGAGGAGCCAGCGGCGGATGAGGCCTTCAAAAAATCCCCCTTTGGCGACATCGGCCCGAAGCCGTTGCAGCTGCTCGGCAAAATCGAGCTCCTCCAGGGGATCACCGCCATGCAGCCAGGGGCCGAGCACCCGCATCAGCAACAACAGCGGATAGGGATAGCTGTCGCCGGTCACCTCGCGGGCGGCGAACTCCAGGCGGTGAATGGCGGCGTCGATCCGCTCCGGAGCAAAGCCGGTTTTGGCCACCTGCTCAAGGGTGCCAAGCACCAGCTCTTCGATGGCCGCGCAGTGCTCGGGATCGGTCCCCTGCAGGCCGACGGAAAAACTGGTGGTGCGGGTGTCGTCATCGTAGCCCGTGGCCGGGGTCAGATTCGCCCCCAGACCGCTGTCGAGAAGCGCCTTGTACAGGGGCGCCGCCGGTGTACCGAGGAGCAGCGCCGAGAGCAGGGACAAACCCAGACGCTCATAGCTGTCATTGATATCAGCCGTCAGCCAGGCTACCTGCACCATGGACCGCTTCTCCACCGGCTCCCCCGCGTCGAGGGGATAGCCTTCGGTGACGCGCAGCGGCTCCCGGCGAAACACCTCAGGCGGCACGGCACTGTCCGGCTCGATGCGCGAAAAGCGCTGCAGCACCCGCTCATCGACAATGGCCAGCAGCTGTGCCAGGTCGAGATTGCCGTAGCTGAAAAACCAGGCGTTGCTCGGATGATAATAACGGGCGTGGAAATCTTTCAGCTGCTGCCAGGTCAGTTTGGGGATGTCTTCCGGCTCGCCCCCGGAGTTGTGGCGATAGGTCGTCGTCGGATACAGGTGCCGGGTCAAACGCCGCGACAACAAAGACGAGGGGTCGGACATGGCCCCCTTCATCTCGTTGTAGACCACCCCCTTGTATTCCAGGGTTGAGTTTGCGTTGTCCGCCTCGGAAAATTCCAGACGATGCCCCTCCTGGCGAAAATCCCGCTCCAGAATCCGCGGAAAAAAAGCCGCATCCAGATAAATATCGAGGAGATTATGAAAATCCTTGCGGTTCATGCTTGAAAAAGGATAGAGGGTCCAGTCGCTGGCGGTCATGGCGTTCATGAAGCTGTTGAGGCTGCGCTTGAGCATGGAGAAAAAGGGATCACGCACCGGATATTTCTCCGAGCCGCACAGCACCGTATGCTCCAGAATATGCGCCACCCCGGTGGAATCCTCCGGCGGCGTCCGAAAACCGACCCCGAACAGATGATTGCTGTCGTCCCGCTCAAGGTGCATGAACCGCGCCCCAGTCGCCGGATGAGTAAGACGGATCATCGTCGCGTTGATATCGGCAATGGCATCGATCCGCTCAACAATAAAACCGTGCAGGGTCTGGCCCTGAGTGAT
>CALFFB010000255.1 GCA_937958075.1 uncultured Geobacteraceae bacterium
CGGTCAACTTTGATGGTGGGGTGGAGGAGGTAGGTGAGGGGCGTTACCGTGTTGATCGGGGGATGGTTGAGCAGGCCCGCGCCAATATGGGGGCGTTGCTGCAGTCAGCACGGATGATACCGCACCTGGAAAATGGTCAGACAACGGGTTTCCGTCTGGTCGGCATGCAGCGCGGGTCCCTGCTTGAACAGCTGGGACTGAAACTGGGTGATGTGGTGATGGAGATCAATCGGATCAGGCTGGACAGCCCGGAAAAAGCGCTGCAGATTTTTCAGCAGGTTCGTGAAGCAAATAATATTTCGATCGGTCTGGTACGTGACGGCCAGCCGCAAACCTTTGAATACAGTCTCGACTAGGAGCTGCAGGTGATAATGATTCGTTCCGTGTGCAAAGTGAGCCTGATCCTGTTGGCCATCAGTTTGTTCCTGTCGCCGTTGCTGCCGGCGGTTGCCCAGGCTGACGATGAGATGATGATCACCCTCGATTTTCAGAATGTTGAAATGGTCGACATGATCAACACCATCAGTGAACTGACGGGCAAAAACTTCATTTATGATGAGACGGTTCGGGGCAAGGTCAGTATTCTGTCCCCGGAGCCGGTTTCCCTGGATGAAGCCTATCGGCTGTTCCTGACCGTCCTGCGGGTCAAGGGATTCACCGTGGTTCCGGCCGGTAAGGCCCTCAAGGTCGTGTCCCTGGCGTCAGCCAGGGAAGAGACCCTGCCCCTGGGTGTCAGCACTGGCGGTGATCAGTACATAACCCGTATTCTCGAACTGAAGAACATTGATGCGACTGTCGCTGTCGAAACTATTTTGCGGCCCCTGATGCCCAAAACCAGCTATGTCGTTGCCCATCAGGCCACCAATGCCGTGGTTGCCACGGATACGGCCGACAATATCAGGCGCCTGTCCCAATTGCTGGCGCAGCTTGATCGCAGCTGGGAGAACGATGTCGTTGAGCTGGTGTCACTGCAATACGCTGAGGCCGTTGAGCTGGCTGACACGATCATGACCATTCTGGAAGGTTCCGGCACCGGTAATGCGCCAACCTCCCGGGCCGCGGCCCGGCAGGCACAGGCCGCGGGCAAGCGGGTCAGCGGACAGGTTCTTGCCTATGAACGCACAAACACCCTGATGCTACAGGGGAATAAAGGGTTTATCGAGCATGCCAGGCAGCTCATCAGCCAGCTTGACGTGGCTGCTGATGCCGGCCGTGCCGGGGTGCATGTGTTCTATCTGGAACACGCCCAGGCGGAGCCCCTGGCGGAAACCATCAACAGCATTATCACCGGCTCGGCGCGGACGGCAACGGATGCGCGGCGACCGGAGGGCCAACAACAGACCGAGGAAACCCTCAAAGATGTGACGGTCACCGCCGATGTTCCGACCAACTCCCTGATTATTAACGCTACGGCACAGGAGTATGAAAGCGTCAAACGGCTGATCGACCAGCTGGATATCAAGCGTAAGCAGGTATTTGTCGAAGCCTTGATCATGGAGCTGTCCATGGATGCCATTCAGGAGCTCGGAGCATCATTCCAGGGAGCACTGGAAACCGGTAGTGACAGCGTCATTGTCGGCGGTCTGGGGGGCGCCGGGCGACCCGCCACCTCCGGGAGCCTGGTGACGGAAGACGGCGAGGTGGTCAGCGTGCTGCAGCAGGCAGTGACCGGCATCATGCTGGGAGGATTGTTCAATCCGATTACCACTCAGATCAATGGTGAAACGGTCACAATTCCGGCGGTATCGGCCCTGATCAATCTGTCGCAGACCGACAGCGATGTAAATGTGCTGTCGGCGCCGCGCCTTTTGACTTCGGATAACGAAGAGGCGGAAATCATCGTCGGCGAGAATGTACCGATCATTACCTCGAGATCCGAAAGCAGCGGCGGCAATCTGGTCAGTGCCGTGGAGCGTCAGGACGCCGCCCTGATTCTGCGCTTTACCCCGCAGATCACCGCCGGCGATCTGGTGCGGATGAAGATCCATCAGGAGATCAGTGGCGTCAAGGACATGAACGACAATATCGGCCCGACCCTGACCAAGACCCTGCTGCGTAATTCCATAGTCGCCCGCGATGGTGAAACTGTCGTTCTGGGGGGATTGTTCAAGAATGAAGTGAATTCCACGGTGCGCAAGGTTCCCCTGCTGGGAGATATTCCGGTTCTGGGCTGGCTGTTCAAGTCAAAATCGGACACGGAAAAAAAGACGAGCCTGCTGATTTTTATCACCCCCCGCGTCGTACGTAACGGTGATGACCTGGCCCGGGTAACGGAGGGCAGCCGTGAGGAGCTTGAGCTTTTTTACAGTGAAAACGGTGCCGATAATTTTTTCAAGGATCAGCGGCAGCAGGGAGCCGGGGGGGGACCACTGAGTACGGAGCCCGGAGAGTCGAAATAATGCAACCGCAGGCAGCATGGCGTAAACTGGGTGAGATACTGGTTCAGGATTTCGGCATAACGGAAGAAGCCCTGCAGCAGGCCCTGCAGGAGCAGCACAAGCGTGGTCTGAAGTTGGGGGAGATTCTCAAGGAGCAGGGAGCCGTCACTGATGCTCTCTTGATCCGGGCCCTGGCGCAGCAGGCCGGACTGGAGTATGAAAACGAGCCGCAGCTGTCCCCGTCCGCCCTTGAACTCCTGCCGAAAATCCCTATTGCCTACGCCAAAGAGCATCTCGTTGTTCCTTTGAGTCATGACGGCCAGGCGGTCCGACTGGCCGTCGCCGATCCCTTCAACAGCCGGGTCCTGAATGATCTGACGGTGCTGACATCGCAACCGGTGCTTCCCTGTCTGGCCGAGCCCGCCAGGATTATCCGGCTCATTAATCAGGGCTATGAAGCCCTGTCGGCGGACAGCGGTCATGGAATTATCGCTGATATCGCGTCCGAGCATGCCGGCGCCGATGAGCGCCTGCCCGTAGACGATCTCCTCGATACCAGTGACGAGGCGCCGGTGATCCGCTTTGTCAACGGACTGTTGACCCAGGCCTATCGCCAGCGCGCCAGTGACATTCACATTGAGCCCTTTGAGTCTGAAGCGGTCATTCGCACCCGGATTGACGGGGTCCTGTACGAGGTGCAGAATCCGCCGCATCGGGCTCTGGTCAATATTACTTCACGCATCAAGATCATGGCGGGGCTCGATATTGCGGAGAAGCGCCTGCCACAGGATGGCCGATTTTCGGTGAAGATCGCCGGCAAGGAAGCGGATGTGCGGGTGTCGACCCTGCCGACGGCTTTTGGTGAGCGGGTGGTGTTGCGTCTGCTGGACAAGAGTTCAGGCGTTTTAGGTCTGCAGCAGATCGGTATCGATGCCGCCCTGATGCCGCGCATCGACCGGATGATTCACAAAAGTCACGGTGTTTTTCTGGTGACCGGACCAACGGGTGCCGGGAAAACGACAACCCTTTATTCGGCTCTTTCCGCCATCAACTCCCGTGAACAGAATATCATTACCGTTGAAGATCCTATCGAGTACCAGCTGCCGGGGGTTGGCCAGATCCAGGTCAACAGCAAGATCGGCCTGACCTTTGCCCAGGGATTGCGGTCGATTCTGCGCCAGGATCCCGACGTCATCATGGTTGGCGAAATCCGTGACAGTGAGACCGCGAAAATCGCCGTGCAGGCGGCCCTGACCGGGCACCTGGTGTTTTCCACCCTGCACACCAATGATTCTGCCGGAGCCCTGGCCCGACTGGTGGAGATGGGGGTCGAGCCCTTTCTCGCGGCGTCCGCCCTCCTCGGGGTTCTGGCGCAGCGTCTGGTGCGCACCATCTGTCCTCACTGCCGGGAGTCCTATGAGCCGGATATGGGGACTCTGCAGCAGCTTTTCGAAGATCAGCCGCTGCCTGAAGGGGCCGTGTTCTATCATGGGCGCGGCTGCGAAAAATGTATGGATATCGGCTACCTGGGGCGGACCGGACTGTACGAGCTGCTGGAGGTGACAGATGCCATCCGCCAGCTGGTCACGACCAATGCCGACGCCGCCACCATCCGCCGTCAGGCCCAGCAGCAGGGGATGAAAACCCTGCGTCTGGCCGGTCTCGACAAGGTCCTGCAGGGGGCAACAACCATCGAAGAGGTGCTGCGCGTCACCCAGGAAGAGGTGTAGCCCGGTGGCACTTTATCAGTACAGTGCTCTCGATCAGCAGGGAAAGACAAAGCGCGGAGTCATCGAAGCGACGACCTCGACCATCGCCGGGCGCAAGCTGCGCGAGCAGGGGCTTTTCCCGACCCAGATCAAGACTGCGCGGGAAACGGCCCAGCCGGCGAAGGGAGCAAGGTGGAAGGGCTTGCGCCTCAAATCCGTCAACACCCTGGACCTGGGGATCGCGACCCGGCAGCTGGCGGTCATGCTGGCCGCAGGCATGCCTCTGGTTGAAGCCCTGGCAGCAGTTGCTGAACAGCAGACAAAAGGGCGCCTTGGTTCAATCCTGTATCAGGTCCGGGATGATGTTCTGCAGGGCGCCGCGTTGCACCAGGCCTTTGCTGCGCATCCCCAGGTATTTCAGCCTCTTTTTGTCAGCATGATCCAGGTTGGCGAAGCCAGTGGGACCCTCGACAAGGTCTTGCTCCAGCTGGGCGATTTTATGGATGAGCAGGCGCGATTTCAGTCCCAGCTCAAGGCGGCCATGACCTACCCGATTCTGATGTTTCTCGTCGGCAGCGGCGTACTGGTGTTTCTCATGACCTTTGTTGTCCCCCGCATCACCCGCATGCTCACCGATCTGGATCAGGTGCTGCCTCTGCCGACCCGGTTGTTGATGGGCTTTACCGAACTGCTGACCGGCTACTGGTGGCTGCTGGTGGTGGTGATTGCAGCTGTCTGGCTGAGCCTGCGGCGTTACGTCCGGACGCCGAAGGGCCGTTTGTGGTTTGACCGGAAAAAATTTGTCTGGCCGTTGATCGGGGCGCTGACCCTGCATAACGCCACTGCCCGCTTTGCCCGAACCACGGCCACCCTGCTGCACAGCGGGGTTCCCCTGTTGACATCCCTGAAAATTGTTGAAACCCTCCTGGGCAATCGCTATCTGCAGCAGCAGCTGGAGCAGGTGCGGGAGAAGGTCACAGAAGGAGCCTCTTTGGCGGAGACTCTGCGCGAGGTCAAGGTGTTTCCGCCGATGCTGGCGCAGATGACGGCGGTGGGGGAACGCAGCGGTGAGCTTGAAGGGCTGCTGTTCAAGGTCGCGGACATCTATGAACATCGGGTTCAATCTCGACTCAGCGGCCTGATGGCCCTGCTGGAGCCGCTGATGATCCTGGTGATGGGTGGTATTGTCGGATTTATCGTGCTGGCTGTGCTGTTGCCGATTTTTCAGGCCAGCCAGGGGATGGGATAGCATAAGGAGAAATGGATGACAGAAACGATTCAGCACAAAACCTGTCGTAGTCAGCGTGGTTTCACCCTCATCGAGGTCATGGTCGTCGTCGTGATTCTGGGGATTCTGGCGGCTATTGTCGTGCCGCGGTTGCTCGATGAACCGGAGAAAGCGCGGCGGACATCGGCGGCGACCCAGATTCGCAATCTGGAAGAGGCCCTGGGCATGTTCAAACTTGACAATGGTTTCTATCCGTCGACGGAGCAGGGTCTGCAGGCCCTGGTGACCAAGCCGACCAACGGGCGCATTCCCAACCGGTTCAAGGAGGGTGGTTACATCCGCCGGATTCCAGAAGACCCCTGGGGCAACTCTTATGTGTATCTGAACCCGGGAGTCCATGGCGAGTTTGATCTGATGTCGTATGGACCCGACGGGCAGCCCGGCGGCGAGGGCGACAATGCGGATATCGGCAACTGGAACCTTGAGTAGACAATCAGGTTTTACCCTGATTGAGCTGGTGGTGGTTGTCGTTATTCTGGCCCTGGTCAGTTCTGTCAGTTTTCCGTTGCTGGTCGACCGCATCGGTGGTGATGAACGCACCGTGGTCCGGCGCATCGCCGGTACCGTCAAGGAGTTGTATAACGAAGCGACTCTGACCCGGGATGAACACCATCTGGTTTTTGATCTGGATCGCAACAGTGTGCAGACCTTTCGTCTGCGCCGCAGTCTCGACAAGGTTGAAAAGGAGCCCTTCGGTCGGGAGGTGGAGCTGTCTCCACTGACCTTGCGCGAGGTTGATGTCGTAGGGCAGGGGACGTTTCGCAGCGGCCAGGCGACAACGCGCATATTCCCTCTGGGCTGGATGGATCAGACCAGGGTGTCGGTCAGATACCGTGACGGCACAGACATGCAGCTTGAGTTTTCCCCTTTAACCGGAACCGTAACCATTGATGAGGGACAGGACAGCTTTAACTGATGGTTTTTCCCTGCTCGAAGTGATGATCGCCATGGCGGTGATTGCCATCGCCCTGATCACGCTGCTGGGGTTGTCCAACCGCACGGTTCTGGTGCAGGAACGGGTACAGAAACTGACCAGAGCCACCCTGCTGGCACAACAGCTGCTCAATGAGCAGGAAGCCGGCATCACCCGCTCCAGCACCATGGGTGAACTGGCCGGTGTTTTCGAGGAGCCTTATGCGGATTTCCAGTGGGAAATCAGCTTTGAGGAGACCCTGATCCCCCAGGTTCGGCAAATCACCGTGGCCGTGATCTGGGGACGGAAGGAACACAACGAGCAGGTCGAAGTCATCTCCTTTGTTGCCGCCGGGGCCGCCCGATGAAGTGTGGCTGTCGAGGTTTTACGCTGGTTGAAGTGGTGGTCGCCGTGCTTCTGGTCGGGTTGTTGCTGACCGGGGTTTACGGCGTCTTCGGCACGGTCAGCTCCGCTCGCGACCGGTTGGAACAGGAGGGCAGGACCTATCATCAGGCGCGTATTTTCTTTGATCGTATCGGTGGCGAACTCAGCAGCCTGCGCCTGTCTTCCTATGGTCACGGTCGTCCCTTTGACGGTGGCACGACGTCCTACGGTGAGCCCTATTTTGAATTCAACACCGAACTGTCATCACCTGTCCAGCAGCGGCACGGTGGTCTGGTTCGGGTGCGTTACGAGGTCCGCGAAGAAGAGGGCACCAAGACCCTTTTTCGCAGTGAGCAGATTCTTCTGGTCGAGATTCCGGCATCGGAGCAGTTCGCTTTTGTCGAGGATGTGCAGAACTTTGAAGTCCGTTATTACGGTCTCGGCGACTGGCATGACCGGTGGACGGCGGCGGCTCCGCCACGACTGGTTGAGATTTCTTTCGAGATGGAAAACGACGACGGCCTGGTGACCCCGTTCCGGAGCAGCTTTGTTCTGACCGGGGGTGGAGGTTGAGGGTGGCGGCTGACAATGAAAAGGGCATGGCCCTGCTTCTGGTGCTGGCCATCGTTGCCCTGCTCAGCGCGCTGCTGATCGAGTTTTCCTACTCCACCCTGGTCGAACTGCGGTCGGCGGAAACCTTCCGTGATCGGGCGCAGGCGCACTATCTGGCCCGTGGCGGCATTGAGGCCGCGCGCATTATCCTGCAGAACGACGGCAATGACTATGATCATCCGTCGGAGTTCTGGGGCCAGCCCATGAGCAACGTGCCGGTTGGGGACGATGGGGATGTCAGCCTGGCCATCAGCGATCTGAGCGGCCGGATGAACATCAATCTGGTCGGGGATGACCGGGGCAACCCCCTGCCGGGGTACCATCGATTTGTCGCCCTGTGCGAAGAGGTGCTGCTTATCTCCTACTCTGAGGCGCGGGTTCTGGCGGACGCCCTGGTCAACTGGTTCAACTCTGACCTGACGGTGGTGACAACCGATGATTCCTATTACCGGAGTCAGTCGCCGCCCTATAGCCGGCGTGGCGCCAAGCTGACGGCTCTTGACGAATTGCTGCTGGTCAAGGGTTTTGATCGGGAGACGGTGGAGGCCCTGACGCCCTTTGTGCGTACCGTCGGAGAAGAGGCCATCAACGTCAATACCGCATCACCGGAGGTTCTGTACGCCTGGCAGTATGCCGCGGCGCCGGGAAACCTTGAGATTGTCCTTGATCGCTACGATATCGAGGCTCTGGTGGATTACCGGCAGATGACCCCCTTTACGGAATTGGCCGACATGGCCGACGCTGAAGGGATCGGCCAGCGCTGGACGACGGCCTGGACACAGGGCTCGGTCGCCGTGCGGGGCGAAGCCTTTGCCGTTGAGAGTCTCGGCCGGGTGAATCAGGGGCAGCGTTATGCCCAGGCGATTGTTGTCAAGCAGGGCAATGTCCTGCACAGTTTGAAAGTGGAATAATCCTTATGTCGAAACGTGTCATTGCAGTTGATCTGGATGGTGATGTTGTCCGCGTGGCCAGAGTGCAGATGGCCTCCGGAAAGTTCGCCGTCACCGTGAATGAGTACCCGGCCGTGACCACCGAAGAGGTCAATGATCTGTTGCAGACAGTGCTGAAGGACAAGTCTGCATTGACCGATCGTGTGGTGACCGCCTTGAGTGCGCGGGTCGGGCTGTATCGCCAGGTGCGTTTCCCTTTCCATGACCGGCGCAAGATCGACGCGGCGTTGCCGCTGGCCTTTTCATCATCGCTGCCGGTTTCCCTTGAGAATCAGCTGCTGGCGTCGTTGCCGGCGCAAAAGGTCGACGATCATACCGAGTACAGCGTCGACGCGGTGGCCGTCGACCGCCGGCAGGTCGAGCAGGTGCTGGCGTGTTTTCCCGAACCTTTGCAGGATCCCGGTCGGATCGATCTTTATCCTTTTGCCCTGGCACCGGCAATGCCGGATGCTGAAGGCATCCTGGTATTGTGCCGTCAGCAGGAGATTGTCGTCGCCCTGGTCGCCGGCGGCCGGATCAGGGATTATCGCTTTTTGCCGGTAAGCGCACAGCTGGCGGATGAGGAGATCAAGCAGTTTGCCCTGAAGCAGATCAATCAGCTGGAACATGGGTGCGGTTTCGACGCCTTGCCCCTCTGGGTGCTGGGCAGCCGCATCCCGAAGGACTTGCCACAGCAGCTTGAGGACGCAGGACGGCGGCTGAACAACCCGTTACAGGGGATCTGTGAGACCGAGGTGGCGGCGGCCATGCTGCCGGCCGTCTTGCTGGCGGTGGCTGAATGGCGGGGCCGGCAGAAACGGGCGTCCCTCGATTTCCGCCGGGGTGAATACGCGGCCCGGGGACAGTGGGATATCCTCAGGCCAAAGCTGGTGGTTGCGACCCTGCTGCTGGTTTTGATCGGTGTCGGAAGTGGTGTCGCCATGCACATGAATTACCAGCAGAAATCGGCAGAGCAGGCGCAGCTGTCCCGGCAGATGAGACAACTGTTTGAAGAGGTGATGCCCGCCGGTTCGGTGGTGGTCGATGTGCCGATGCAGCTGGAAAGTTACCGCCGGCAGCTGCAGCAGCAGGTGCAACTGTTCGGTCTTGACGGCCGGGGGGCGACAGCGGTGCTGCAGGAGCTCTCAGCAACCATTGATGAGGATTTGCGGGTTGAGCTTCAGGACTTCAATTATACCGCCGATGAAGTGCGGATCAGCGGTTTTACCAGCTCTTTTGATGCGGTCAATCAGATTGCCGAGGCCCTTGCCGCCCGACCCCTGTTCGCGACGGCAACCATAGCCAACGCGCGCCTGGCGACGGATAATGTCCGTGTTGATTTTGAACTCCGGCTGGAGCTTGCTACGAAAGGACAGCCATGATCGCCCGTCTGAATACCAGAGAACGTGTGGTTTTGCTGCTGGGGGCCGTCTTTGTACTGCTGGTTTTCGTCTGGCTGGTGTTGCTGCAGCCTTATTTTACCGCCATGGATAACCTGGAGCGCCGCATTGCCGGACAACGCCGCAACCTTGAGCAGGTTGCCGCCATGCGCTACGAAATCGACGCCTTGCGGCAGCAGATTGCGGTGATCGACAGTCGCCGGCAATCAAGTCGCCCTCTGTTTTCCCGGGTCGAGAATCTGACGGTCCAGACCGGTATCCGCGAGCAGTTGCTGTCCATGCGGCCGCAACCGGACTCGGTACAGGACGGATTCCGTCAGCAGCTGGTTGAATTGCGGCTGGAACGGGTTTCCTTGAGCCAGCTGGTGCGCTTTCTTTATGCTGCGGAATACAACAGCGGAGGGATACAGGTGCGATCCTTGCGGGTACGACCGCGATTTGATGATCGGGCGCAGCTGGATGTGAACCTGGTACTGATGTCACTGGAGCGGGCATGAAGTTGAGAATGCCGACATTTAGAGGTCTTGGCAGCGGACTGAAACTTTTCTTCATCGGTGCGCTTATGTTTGTGATCGGCGCGCTGCTGTCCTTCTGGTGGTTGCTGCCCGTTGAGCCGTTGCAGCAGCGGGTACTGCAGGAGATAAGCCGGGAAACCGGTGTTCAGATGCAGGCACAAAATACCGCCCTGATGTTTCCTGGCGGACTGCGGATGGATATGGTTATTCGTTCACAGGTGCCGGAACTGAATGATTTCGCGGTGGATAATCTGCGACTGAGGCCGGTGTGGACATCTCTGGTCACCGGCTCTCCGGCGGTCAGCATGAAAGGGCTGCTGGCCGGAGGGGCGATAACGTCGACCATGACCGGCAAGGGGGCGCTGGATACCGAAGTGAGGGGTCTTGATATCCTCCGGCTGCTGCGTGCCGATCTGCCCTATCGCCTGGGGGGCGTTCTCTCTGCCCAGGTCAAGGCTGACCGGCTGCTGGGGGGAGCCCGGCAGGCAGAAGGGGCGTTTACCGTCGATGTCGGTGAGGCGGTTGCCCTTGGCCTTGACCAGATCGGCTTTGATCCTGAGTTGCCCCTGGGGCGGATACAGGTTACAGGGCAATTCGAGAACATGCGGGTCAATCTGGAGCGGGCCGTCATCACCGGTGGCGCCCTGGAAGTAAACGGCAGCGGAACCATCTTTGCCGGCGCAACCCCGGCGAAGACCCGGCTGAATCTCAGTGTCCGGCTGCAGCCGACCGCCCGGACGCCGGCCGGATTGCGGGATCTCCTCAGTTTGACCGGCGCCCGCCCCGACGCGGATGGCAGTTATCAGTTCCAGATCGGGGGAACCCTGGCGCGTCCGGTGATGCGTTAACATCCCGGCGCCGGGCAGCGCAATCTCCGCGTCGGGGGCAGGCATGTGTCTGGAAGACCTTGCGATTACCAGGTCAAGTCTCTGTATCAGGGCACCGCGACAAAGCGGTAGCCCCGGCCGCGCACCGTGCGAAAGTGCAGAGGCCTGGCGGGATCTGCCTCGAAATATTTGCGCAGGCGCACGATGAAGTTGTCCAGGGTGCGGGTCTCGGTTTTCGGTGAAAGTCCCCAGACCTGTTTGAGGAGCAGGGAGCGGGAGAGGATCTGCCCTTCGTTTTCAATAAAGAGCCGGAGCATTTTTGTTTCCAGTTCCGTCAGCTGAATGACACCCTGGGCGGTCGTCGCCTGACTGGCATGCAGGTCCACGAGGTTGGCACCGAACTGGTATGGCGGCTGCCTGCTGTCGGACTGCTGCCACGGACTGCGGCGCAGCAGGTTGCCGACACGCAGGAGGAATTCCTTGAGGTGGAAGGGCTTGGTCAGATAGTCATCGGCACCGGTGCTCAGACCGAGAATGCGGTCCTGCTGACTGTCACGGGCGGTGAGCATCAGCACCGGCATCTGGTTTCCCTGTTCGCGCAGAGTATCACACACCCTGAGGCCATCCATGGCCGGCAGGGTCAGATCGAGAATCATCAGCGCATAGCGCTGCTCCTGCATTTTTGCCAGGGCGTCCTCGCCCGAGGTCACGTGGGTGACCTTGTAGCCTTCCGCTTCCAGATTATAGACCAGACCCTGGGCGATATGAGGTTCATCCTCGACCAGTAACAGGGGGGGATTGGGGGTCATGGAGACGCCTTTCTCGGTTCGTGCTGCAGGGGGAGCAGCAGGCGGAAGGTTGCGCCCTTGTTGCCGCTGTCAAGCCAGATGCGGCCGCCGTGGAGATGGATGATATTGCGGACGATAAAAAGTCCGAGACCACTGCCACGGATGGTTTTCCCCTGGTGTCTGATGCGGTAAAACATTGTAAAGATTTTCTTGCGGTACTTGTGAGGAATGCCGGGGCCGTTGTCGCTGAAAACCAGTTCCACCATATTTTCATTGCGTCTCAAGTCAAGGTTGATGCGGGGGGCCGTGCCGGCATAAAGCATGGCATTCTCCAGCAGGTTGCGCAGAACCGTTTCCATGGATTCCGGTTCAAAGCGGACCAGCAGGCCGGGTTCGATATGCCATGTGAGCTGAACGGTCTCAGGCAGGGTCTCAGCTGTCTGGTACAGATAACTGTCGACCATGGCGGAGAGGTCACCGAGCTGCTGGTTCAGCCTGGCTTCCTTGTGTTCCAACCGACCGGCCATCAGCAGATTGTCGACCATGCCGCCCAAACGTTCGCAGTCCTTTTGCATGAGGTCGACAAACTGATGGAGCTGATCAGGGGTTGGCTGCCGCATCTGGATCGTGTCCAGATGGAGTTTCAGGGACGACAGAGGGGACTTGAGTTCGTGGGTCACCTGGTTGATAAAGCGTTTCTGCGCCCTGTTCAGGGAGGTCTGCCGCCGCCAGTAGATGAAGATAACATAGACACCGATGAGGATCGCCACCAGCAGGACAATCCCCTCAGCCAGAATGATCCAGTCTGTTTCGTCCGGCAGCCACTCCAGTTGATAGCGTGCGGCCATCTCCTTGAGCTGACGATGGCGTCCGAGGAACCAGTAGATCCAGGTGATCAGCACCAGAATCCAGAGAATCTGGATACTGATGAAGGTGAACAGGGGATGAAACAGACGGCGTATGAACTTCATGCAGATCTCATAGGCAAGGGTGCCGGTGATGAAAAATACCCTGTATGAACAGGTTAAAGATTTTACACAAGTATTACACTTGCACGATAGCCATTCCTGATATTATCTTCACTCATCTTTGATAACAGGAGTTTAGCTTATGTCAAAAGGATTGACCATCGGTAAACATCAGGTGCCTTATCCCCTGATCCAGGGGGGGATGGGTGTCCGTGTATCCGGGTACCGACTGGCCGGTCATGTGGCTTTAAACGGGGGGATCGGTATTGTCGCCGCCGCCGGGCTGGCCCTGGGGAGCGACCATCATAACGGCAGCAATTATTTTGCCGCTGACCGCCAGGCGCTGCTTGACGAATTGCGCAAGGCCTACGAAATTGCTCCGGACGGGGTCATCGGCGTCAACTGCATGGTGGCCGTCAGTAATTATGACGAATCGGTCAGAACGTCCTGTGAGGGGGGCGCCAAGCTGATTATCAGCGGCGCCGGCCTGCCCATGAATCTGCCGGGGCTGACAGCGGACTATCCGGATGTGGCCCTGGTACCGATTGTCTCTTCCCTCAAGGCGGCGGAGCTCATCGCCCGCAAGTGGCACAAGAGCTTTCAGCGGCTGCCCGATGCGGTCGTGGTCGAGGACCCTGACACCGCCGGCGGGCATCTCGGGGAGAAGCCGGAAAAGATCGGTACCGGAGCGTATGATCAGTATGCCACGGTGCGTGCGGTAAAAGCCTATTTTGCCGAGACCTGGAAGCTGGATATTCCGATTATCGCCGCCGGCGGTATCTGGGACCGTGCCGATCTGGAAAACGCCCTGGCCCAGGGAGCCGACGCGGTACAGATGGCCACCCGTTTTGTGGTGACCGAAGAATGCGACGCCGATGATGCTTTTAAACAGGCCTATCTCGATTGCGTCAAGGAGGATATCGGCCTGATGATGAGCCCGGCGGGGCTTCCCGGACGGGCTCTGGTCGGCAATGTCGATGATATCCGTCAGCATGACCTCGATGTCGGCTTGATCTGCCCCTCCGGCTGTCTGAAAAAATGCGCCTACAAGGAGCAGCAGGAGCGGTTCTGCATCGTTCACGCCCTGGATCGCTCGCAGAAGGGGGACCGTGACACCGGCCTGATTTTCTGCGGCAGCAACGCCTGGAAAGCGGACCGCATTTCGACGGTCAAAGAGGTGTTTGCCGAACTCTTCGGTTAGGTTCTATCAGAGGAATCGGACAATCAGCAACCAACCCGGATAAAAAATGCGCCGCGCGTAAGTTTTCGCGCGGCGCATTTTTTTATAGAGCAACAGCGCGATTGCGTGCCCCCTTGGTGCGTATTCCTGCTTTTTTGTCGAGATGTCTTGAGCTATCCACCGCTCTGTAGTATTTTGCGGTGCCGTTCTCAACCATCAGGAGTCGACATGAGTCAAGATAAGGAATACCTGCCGAAATGGATCGCCTGGGAGAGCACCCAGCAGTGCAACCTCAAATGTGTGCACTGCCGCTGTTCATCGGAGATGACGTCCTCTGCCGGTGATTTCACCACGCAGGAGGCGTTCAAGCTGATCGACGATATCTGTGAGGTCAGCAAGCCGGTCATGGTGCTCTCCGGCGGCGAGCCGTTGCTGCGCGAGGATATCTTCGAGATCGCCCGCTACGGCACGTCCAGGGGGCTGCGCATGTGCATGGCGACCAACGGCACCCTGATTACCGATGCGGTCTGTGCCGAGATGAAGGCGGCCGATATCAAGATGGTGTCCCTGTCGCTGGATGGCTCGACGGCGGACATTCATGACAACTTTCGCAACAGCCCGGGGTCTTTTGCCGGGGTTGTCAACGGCGCTGAGACCCTCAGGCGCAACGGTATCAAGTTTCTCATCAACTCCTCCTTTACCAAGCGCAATCAGCAGGATATCGCCGCGACCTTCAAGCTGGCCAAAGAGCTTGGGGCAACGGCCTGGTACATGTTCATGATCGTCCCCACCGGCCGTGGGGAGGAGATCATGAGTGAACTGATTTCCGCCGAGGATTACGAAGAGATTCTGGAATGGCACTATCAGCAGGAGAAGCAGGAGGACGATATCCTCATGCGCCCGACCTGCGCTCCCCATTACTACCGGCTGGTGCCGCAACGGGCCAAGGCCGAAGGGGTCGATTTCAAACGCCGCAGCCTGACCTTTTCCACCGGTGGCGGCAAGGGGTGTATCGCGGCCCAGTCCATCTGTCTGATCGACTGTTTCGGCAACCTCAAGCCCTGTTCCTACTTTCATTCGGCCGTCGGCAACGTCAAGCAGATCCCCTTCAGGGAGCTCTGGTTCAATTCCAGGGTCTTCAACGATCTGCGCAATTTCAAGGCCTATCAGGGCAAGTGCGGTGAGTGTGAATTCCTTAATGTCTGCGGCGGGTGTCGGGCCCGTGCCGACGCGGTGTACGGTGACTACATGGCGGAAGAGCCCTTCTGCAGCTATATTCCGCCGCGTACCGCCAAGCGGCTCGAGGAAGAAGGGAAGGTTGCGCAGTCGTAGGAGAGTTTTTTCGCATGGTCTCGTAACTTCCATTCCAAGGGACGCTTTGCGCCATCCCTGGCCACTTGACTGTCGCCATCCAGGCGACAGACACCCTTGTCATGGAAGCCACGAACCCATGCGGAACAATTAAATTTTTACCGCTAAGAAATATCTGCCAATCAGCCGAATTTAAAGGAGAATGCTCTATGTCCGAATACAATTTCATTAAAGCCTGCTGGGGGCAGCCTGTCGATCGGGTGCCGGTATGGCTGATGCGTCAGGCCGGGCGCTACCTGCCCCAGTACAAGGCGGTGCGGGCGCAGGGCGGCGGCACCTTTCTTGACCTGTGCAAGGATCCGGCGCGGGCAGCGGAGGTCACCATCCAGCCCATCGATATCCTCGATGCCGATGCGGCCATCCTCTTTTCCGATATCCTTACCCCCATCGAGCCCATGGGCCTCAAGCTCGATTTCGTGCCGGGGCCGGTCTTCGAGAATCCGGTGCGCACCCGGGCTGATGTTGAGGCTCTGGTTGTACCTGACGATATGGCCGAGGCGGTCTCCTACGTGCCGGAGATCATCAAGCGGCTGCGGGTGGCCTTTGAGGGGCGGGTGCCCCTCATCGGTTTCGGCGGCGCGCCCTTTACCCTGTGCTGCTACATGGTGGAAGGCAAGGGGAGCAAGGATTTCGCCAGCCTCAAGCAGATGATGTATTCGGACTTTCCCCTGTATGACGCCCTGATGGAGAAGGTGACGGAGATGGACCGGCGCTATCTGAACATGCAGATCGCCGCCGGCGCCCAGGCCATCCAGATTTTCGATACCTGGGGCGGACTTCTCGCGCCTCACGACTTTGAGCGTTATAACCTGCCCTATGTCAAACGCCTGATCGACGGCCTCGACCGCAAGGATATCCCGATTATCTACTTCGTCAAGAACGGTGGCGGCATGTTGGAACTGGTCAAACAGGCGGGCAGCGATGTCGTCGGCCTCGACTGGCACGTCAACCTGGGCAGGGCGCGGGATATCCTCGGGGATGATGTGGCGGTGCAGGGCAACCTTGACCCGACAGTTCTTTACGCGCCCAAGGACTACATTGAAAAAGAAGTGCAGCGCATTCTCAATGAAAATGCCGATCGTCCCGGCTTTATCTTCAACCTGGGCCACGGTATCCTGCCGACGGTGCCGCCGGAAAACGCCATTCACATGGTGGAGTGTGTGCATCGGCTGAGCCA
>CALFFB010000256.1 GCA_937958075.1 uncultured Geobacteraceae bacterium
ATATTTCTCTGATTTCGTCGCGTTCGACCTCAGGCACAGTTCTGCCCATTTTGGGAGATTTTTGCAGGGTTTTTACTTTTTCAAATACCTCCTCGACCCATTTCTGAGCGGCCGCTGGATTGTCAAAAGCTATGTATTCTGATATCTCCGCTACCCTGTCGACTGCCAAGGGTGACCAGATGATTTTCATTTGGTCACTCTCTTCAATATGAAGTCTTTCGCTTCGTCATGGGTTACTCCCTCACCATTTTCCAGCTGCCCAATTGAGGTTTGTATGTCACTTAATAATTCAAGCTTTTCTTGCATCGCTTCATACTCGCCCACATCGAGCAAGACAGCCGCCCCCTTGCCGTGTTGGGTAATAACCAAGGGACGCTTTGTGTCATGGACCTGTTTCAAAAACGAAGCGATTCCTGTCCGAAATTCTGACATTGAACGAATATCCTGGTCGACTCTAAGTCTTTGCATTGCGACACTCCTTTTTGTATATTTTGTACATTATACAGTACACTTTAAGGCATGTCTATTTTCTTGTTCAGGACAGAGTGGTGTCGCTTCGCTTCGAATCCCGATGAGCGATCAAAGAAAAAGGCCCTACCAAATGGCAAGGCCTTTTCTTTGACTGGCGTCCCCAGGGGGATTCGAACCCCCGTCGCCGCCGTGAAAGGGCGGTGTCCTGGGCCAGGCTAGACGATAGGGACGTAATAGGACATTAAGACGTTTCTGTCGTGCTGTGACACGAAGAAAGGTCTAGATACCCGAAGAGCAAAAAAGTTGCAACAAAAAATGCGCGTTACAGTGAAAATTTCGTGTAACATCAAAAGCGGCTTCTTATCGCCCCCATGCGCTACGCGCGAAACGTCCCGTCATGCTTTAGAGGAGTTACCAGCCATGATCCCCTCCGACCAACCGGCCCGGCAGCCGACAGGCAGCACCACGCCAACCGCTTCCTATCGGGCCATCACCATCGAAACTGCTCCGGATACGGACAACAGCGGCGACAGGTCGCCTGTCGCCATCCATTACGGATTCCATACCACGCCCTTCGGCACCGCCCTTATCGCCCTGACCTCCGGCAAAATCTGTCATCTGGATTTCTGTGACGACGACGGTACGACGCAGCTGGCGGATCTGCACCGGCGCTGGCCGGAAGCGACGCTGGTGGAGAGCCCGCACCAAACCGCCACCAGCGCACAACAGATCTTCTATCCGGAAGAGCACCGGCCGTTACAGATGACCCTGATGCTTAAAGGCAGCAAATTTCAGCTGGTGGTCTGGCAGGCCCTGCTGCAGATTGCGCCGGGCACGACCACCACCTACAAGCACCTCGCCCAAACGATCGGACAGCCGCAGGGAGCGCGGGCTGTCGGCCGGGCCATCGGCAGCAATCCCATATGCTATCTGCTTCCCTGCCACCGGGTCGTGCGTGCCGACGGCGGCCTGGGTGGCTACCGCAGCGGCACGGCGCGCAAAAAGATGCTGCTGCAGGCCGAGCAGTCACCCCTTGACCACTAGTCATTCCACGGAACGGAAGTCCCATGTTTTTTGAGCATATTTTTTATGAAACAGCCCTCATCCTGGCCGCCAGCGCGGTCCTTGGCGGTCTTGCCCTGTGGCTGCGCCAGCCCCTGATTGTCGCCTTCATCGTCGTCGGTATTCTGGTCGGACCCTCGGGGCTCGACCTCTCGGGCGTCGAACAGCGCCTGGCCCTGCTGGCGGAGATCGGCATCGCGGTGCTGCTGTTTGTCGTCGGCCTGAAACTCGATCTCCACCTGATCCGCACCATGGGCCCCGTGGCCCTGGCAACGGGCCTCGGGCAGGTCGCCTTTACCTCCATTTTCGGCTATTTCATTGCCATCGGCCTCGGTTTCTCCGTCATCGGCTCACTGTATATCGCCGTGGCCCTGACCTTTTCCAGCACCATCATCATCGTCAAGCTGCTGTCCGACAAAGGGGAAATCGACTCCCTGCATGGCCGTATCGCTGTCGGCTTTTTGATTGTTCAGGATATTGCCGTTATTCTCGCCATGATCGGTCTGACCGCTCTGGGCGCCGAACAGGACTCCGGCCACCTGCTCACCGACGGGCTGCTGGTGCTGGTCAAGGGGGTTGCTCTTCTTGCCGGGGTCGCCCTGCTCATGCGCTATGTCCTGCCGAAGCTGCTGCCATCCATGGCCCGCACCCAGGAACTGCTGGTGCTCTTTTCCATCGCCTGGGCGGTGCTTTTTGCTTCCGTTGGCGACATGCTCGGCTTCAGCAAGGAGGTTGGCGCCTTTCTCGCCGGCGTGTCTTTGGCCTCAACCCATTTTCGCGAAATGATCGCCCTGCGCCTGACCAGCCTGCGCGACTTTCTGCTGCTGTTTTTCTTTATCGGCCTCGGCGCCCAGCTCGATTTGTCCCTCCTCGGAACCCAGATTGTCCCGGCCCTGTTCTTTTCCGCCTTCGTGCTGATCGGCAATCCGCTCATCGTCATGATCATCATGGGTTATATGGGGTATCGCAAAAGGACCGGTTTTCTCGCCGGACTGACTGTCGCCCAGATCAGCGAATTCTCGCTGATTCTGGCCACCCTGGGTGTCACCCTCGGCCATATCGACCGCGAAGCACTGGGCCTGATCACCCTGGTGGGGCTGATTACCATCGGCCTGTCGACCTATCTGATTCTCTATTCACAACCTATCTATCAGCGCCTGTCACCCTTTCTCAATGTGTTTGAACGGCGCAATCCCCACCGCGAGATCAGCCATCTGGAGAATGAACCGGAAACCACCGCCGAGATTATCCTCCTCGGTCTCGGCCGCTACGGCCGGCAGATCGCCGAAAATCTGGTGCGCCGCGACAAAAAAATCCTGGCCCTTGACTTTGACCCCCAGGTCGTCAGCAGTCTGGACACCGGACACTTTGCCGTGCGCTACGGCGATGCGGAAGACCCGGAACTGCTGGAGCAACTGCCTCTGGATCAGGCACGCTGGGTAATCAATGCCATTCCCGGCGAGAAGACCAATCTTGCCATTCTGCACGGGCTGAAAAAACGCAATTATCAGGGGAAGGTCGTGCTGACCGCCCACAATCAGGAACAGGCCGATCTCTTTCATCAGGCCGGCGCCCATAAGGTTCTCTGGCCCTATGTCGATGCCGCCGAGCAGGCGGTGGACTACCTCACCGGCACCAAGGAAGAACTGTCCATCATTTCCCCCTGGGAACTCAGCCTGGAAGAGGTGCGGCTGCGCCCCGACGCGGTGGCCAGCGGCAAGAAGATCGGCGATCTGTCCCTGCGCCAGTCGACGGGGGTTTCCATCGTCGCGGTGGATCGCGCCGGCCAGAGCTACTTTGATCCGCCGGTCGCCTTCCGGCTCTATCCCCAGGACCGCCTGATTCTCCTCGGCAATCCCGAGGGACTGGCCCAGGCCTGCCGGATTCTTGAACAGCGCCAGCAGAACAAGCACCAGGAGCGCTCTTTCAAGATGGCGGAAATCCGTGCCGATGACCGACCGGACTGGCTGGGGAAAAAACTCCTCGAACTGCACCTGCGCCAGCAGCATGCCGTTTCTCTGCTGGGGATTGAGCGCGGTCAGCAGCGCATCATTTCACCGCGGCCCGATGAAGTGATTCAAGCAGGCGATGTCCTTCTTGTTATCGGCGCGGCCGAGGCCATAGTCGCTCTGCATGGGCAGGCGACAGAGACAGACGGTGGCTAGAAGCGCATCTGATGATCCGCCAGCCTGATGGCGTCACCTTCATCAAATCGCACCCCTTCCGCCACCAGCAGCTGGTATTGCAGGGCGGCCCGATCACCGGTTCTGCGACCACTGATGCGCCCCTTGCCATTGATGACCCGCTGCCAGGGCACGTCGCTGTTTTCCGGCAGGGCCGCCAGGGCAAAGCCGACCACCCGGGGAGTGGTGGCGACCAGCCGCGCCAGCTGCCCGTAGGTCGCCACGCGCCCTGGAGGAATCTGCCGTATCAGCGTATAGATACGTTGATACAGGGA
>CALFFB010000257.1 GCA_937958075.1 uncultured Geobacteraceae bacterium
GACATCAATGGTGAGAAAGTTCTTCTTTTTTTTCTTTTCAACCATGAACGTCCCACCTAAGAAGCCTTGTGCGGCACCACTACAGCGACCAATAGCGCAACCCCGCAGCCTCGATATCTTTCCGACGATAGATATTCTTCACGTCGATGACCACGCCCTGACCATGACCGTTATGACAATAACGCGCCAGACAAGCCGCATCCATGGAGGCAAACTGGCGATGACTGACAGCACAGATTACGGCATCGACCTTGCCGACAGCGCCCAGATCAGTCAATTGCAGTCCGTATTCGTGCATGGCGGCATCCCCGTCGGCCAGGGGATCATGGACCAGCACCTCGATGCCGTAATCCTGCAGCTCATGAACAATATCGATGACCCGGGTATTGCGGATATCGGGAACATCCTCCTTGAAGGTCAATCCCAGAATCAGCACTTTGGTTTCACAGATCACCTTGCCGGCACGGATCATCTGCTTGACTGTGTTTTCAGCAACGTACTTGCCCATCCCGTCGTTGATTCTCCGGCCCGCCAGAATGACCTGCGGGTGGTAACCGATCTGCTCCGCCTTGTGGGTCAGGTAATAAGGATCAACACCGATACAATGACCACCGACCAGGCCGGGGCTGAACTTAAGAAAGTTCCATTTAGTGCCGGCAGCGGCCAGAACATCCATGGTCGGAATACCCAGCTTGTTGAAAATCAGCGCCAGTTCGTTAATCAGGGCAATATTAAGATCACGCTGGGTATTCTCAATCACTTTCGCCGCCTCGGCGACCTTGATACTCGATGCGCGATGGATGCCGGCGGTAACCACCAACTCGTAGACGGCGGCCACCAGGTCAAGGGTCTGCTCATCCATACCGGAGACCACCTTGATAATTTTGTCGACCGTGTGGATTTTATCGCCGGGGTTGATACGCTCGGGGGAGTAGCCGACGGTAAAATCAGCGCCGCAGACGCAACCTGACTCCTGCTCCAGAATCGGCACACAGATATCTTCCGTAACGCCTGGATAAACCGTCGATTCATATACGACAACCGCACCTTTTTTCAGGTTTTTTCCGATCGTTGCCGAGGCCTTGTACAAGGGCGTCAAATCAGGATTGTGGTTGCCGTCAATGGGTGTTGGAACTGTCACTATGATTACGTCGGCGTCTTTCAACTGCGCCGGATCCGTGGTGTAATCGATACGGGTTTCCTTCAACTCCGCCGTTGACAGCTCACCGGTCACGTCGACACCGCGCGTAAGTTGAGTCACCTTTTTTTCGTCGATGTCGAAACCTGTCACCCTGACTTTTTTGCCGAAAGCCGCCGCCAGAGGCAGCCCGACATAACCCAGCCCGACGACTGCGATGGAAGCCTGTCCCGAAATTATCTGCTCAATCGTGGTCACTTTGTGCCCCCTGCGTCAAAAACCGTTGACTTTCTTCATCCACGCAAAGGTTGTCCGCAACCCTTCGGCGATGGAATGACGACTATGA
>CALFFB010000258.1 GCA_937958075.1 uncultured Geobacteraceae bacterium
GGACGGCGACAGTCGAACGGCCATGGACGGCGCAAAGTGTCCCTTGGAATGGGAACCCGAACCCTGCGCTGAATAGTTACGCTTCAATAAAATGCAACCGCGGTGCAATACCGGTTGCATTTTATTTTCGAACAACATAATGTCGACAATCGACAGGACGGGGCCTGCCCTTAATATTGACTCACGACAGGAGCGACGCTTTATGGCACATGGCAATCAGCACGAAGTACACCTGAATCTCAATGTCCGTGGTTTACCGATTTCCGCCACCCTTGGCATCAACGAAGAAAGCAACCGCCTGATTGCAGCGGGAAAACAGGTCTTCAAGCTGGGGCTGGGTCAGTCTCCCTTCCCGGTACCGCGGCCGGTCGTCCAGGAACTGCAGAACAACGCCCACCAGAAGGATTATCTGCCGGTAAAAGGCCTGCCCGCCCTGTGTGAGGCCATCGCCGGTTATTATCGCCGCACCCAGAATCTGGGGTTTTCAAAGGAGAACATCCTTATCGGCCCCGGGTCTAAGGAGCTCATGTTTATTCTACAGCTGGTGTATTACGGTGATCTCGTCATTCCCACCCCGAGTTGGGTTTCCTATGCGCCCCAGGCCCATATTATCGGCCGACCGGTTCACTGGCTGAAAACCGAAGAGAACGAGAAATGGCTGTTGACACCGGCGGAGCTTGAGGCTTTTTGTCAGCATGATCCCCTCAAGCCGCGGATCGTTATCCTGAACTATCCGAACAATCCGACGGGCTGCTCCTACAGCCCGGAGCAGTTGCAGAAACTGGCGGAAGTGGCGCGCAAATACCGGATTATCATGCTCTCGGACGAGATCTACGGCGAACTGAATTACGAGGCGGCCCATCAGTCCATCGCCCGGTACTATCCGGAAGGAACGATCATCGCCAGTGGTTTGAGTAAATGGGCAGGTGCCGGTGGCTGGCGTCTGGGCACCTTTACCTTCCCGAGTGAACTGAAATGGCTCCTTGATGCCATGGCCGCTGTGGCCAGTGAGACCTTTACCTCGACCAGTGCCCCGATCCAGTACGCTGCGGTCAAGGCGTTCCAGGGGGGAGATCAGATTGAGCGCTACCTGTGTCAGTGCCGGCGCATCTTGAAGGCTCTTGCGGAGTGGATAACGGATCAGTTTGACAAGGCCGGGATAGCGGTCGCACGCCCCGACGGTGCCTTTTATATGCTTCCAAATTTTGAGCCGTTAAGGGCGAAGCTGCAACAGAAGGGGATCACCGACAGTGTCGCGTTGTGCCGGCGTTTGCTGGAGGATACGGGGGTTGCCATTTTGCCGGGCAGCAGCTTTGGCCGACCGAAGGCGGAGCTGACCGCGCGCATCGCTTTTGTTGACTTCGATGGTTCCAGGGCGCTGGCGGCGGTGGAACAGCTTGGCTTTGACGATGAGGTGGATGAGAAATTTTTACGCAATTATTGCGAGAAGGTGCTTGTCGCCATTGAGCGGATCTGCGACTGGGTGACAGCCTAGCAGACGTAGAGGCTGACAGTGCCCCGGCCTGTCAGTCACTGTCGGGCGATTCTTGACTGCGCTGATTCCTGGCGAGCTTGATAAAACCGGCGCAGGCGACGATGGCGTAGAAAAATCCGCGCCAGCGTGCAGGTTCTTTGCCTTCGCTGATGAAAATGGGATTTTCAGGAACGTCCACATCCATGTCGGTCAGAAGTTTGAGCAGTTGCCGTTGGTTGGAACGGGCAACGAGATTGCCGGCGGTCATGCCGGTCACTGAACGCATGCCCTCGAACAGGTGAGCGTTTTCATCAAGGAAGGCTTCACGCTGCGCAGGGGTGTCGAGGCTGAAGTAGTAGGTGCTCAACGCCTCGAGAATGGCTGGATCGCGACATTCAAACCAGATCCTGGAGGCCTGGGTTCCGCCGGCAGGCGTGTCGGTCAGGGGAATAAGGAAGGCGGTGAACTGCATCTCACCCGTCATGTTGATCCCCTCGAGGAGTTGGGGAAAACCACCGGTGATGTGCAGCCATTCACGGGGAGGAGCCGGCCGGGTGCTGAGTTCCTCAATGGAGATCTTCAGGGGGTCCGGGTTGCGCAGCAGCAGGCTGATGTCCATATAGGCCAGCCAGGCCAGGACACAGCAGACGGCGATGAGGGTGACGCGGAAGCGATTCATGATATAAGGCAGTCCACAATACGAACGGGTCGCTTGTCTGGCGACCCGTTCGTGTTAGAGCAAGGGAGTTCTTTGGTAAAAAATCAGTTCTTGGCAGCCTCGGGAGCATGGCCGATATTGACATCCTTTTGCGTCAGCATCGATACCACGACCAGGGCCAGGAACGCCAGCGGAATCGAGATCAGCGCCGGACTGTTGAACTGGATCGGCGCGTTCTCCGGCAATTTGCCGTAGCGGATCCACATGTCCGGTGAGAGCAGGATCAACCCCAGGGAGCTGAACAGACCGACGGTGATGGATGCAGCGACCCCGCGCGCAGTGGTCTTGCTCCAGAACAGCAGCATCAGGATGGCCGGCAGGTTGGCCGAGGCGGCAACCGCAAAGGCCCAGCCCACCAGGAAGGAGACGTTCATTCCTTCAAACACAATCCCCAGATAGATGGCGATGGCGCCAACGACAATAGCTGAGATCTTGCCGGCACGGACCTTGACTCGATCCGTCATCTTCAGGCCGAGGAAGTTGTCAAGCAGATCGTGGGCGATGGCTCCCGAGGAGGCGACAATCAGACCGGAAACTGTGCCGAGAACCGTCGCGAAGGCCAACGACGAGATAATGGCGAAGAGAAAGACCCCGAAGGAAAGAGCCAGCAGCGGTGCCGACATGTTGTTGTCGAGGAGATTGATGACACCGCTGGTCATGGCGCCCATCCCCATAAACAGGGTCAGCAGGTAGAAGAAGCCGATGCCGGCGATGGCGACGATGGTCGATTTACGGGCTGCTGCCTGGCTGGGAACCGTATAATAGCGGATAAGAATATGGGGCAGGGCGGCGGTTCCGCAGAACAGGGCCAGCATCAGCGACATGAAATTGAACTTCTCCATGGGCGTCGCGTTGTCCACCTTGAAGCGCAGTCCGGGGCGGAGAATCTGCGAACCCGGAGTCGGCTTCTGGTAGTAGATGGTGGTGATGCCGTCAGCTTCCTTGATGTACTTCTTGCCCCACAGAACGATGGTGGAATCGGTCAGGGTTGAGAGGAACTTGAAGGGACCGATGGGGCCGGTGGCGGTGACCTCCTCGCCGTTGAGACGCAACTCCTTGATGTGACCGACGGGGAAGAATTCACCCTCTTCCGCCGGGGCACCGTTGTAGCTTCTGGTACCGTCGTTGAAACGGGTGGCGTGCAGGGTTTCTTCGAGGAGATAGCCGTCAGCGGTTTGTTCCAGTTTCCAGATGGACTCCTGGCCGTTGCGCTCGAGTTTGACAAATCCTTCCTGCCCATAAACCGAATCGAGTCCGGCAATCACGTTAAAGGTCGGATCTTCAAGGGTGAGGGCGCTGTCGGCGCGCAGGGTGGTGAAGTCATGATAGGGCTTGCCATCGTTTTCCGGAGTGGTGGACAGGCCGCGGAACAGGACCATAATCACCAGGGTGGTGGAAACGATGAGCAGCATGGCCCCTTTAAAAAACTGGACGTAGGTGGTCGATGCCATCCCGGCGGTGGCGACAATCAGAGTCACGACGACGCCGACGATGCAGACACCGACCCAGTGGGGAAGACCCATCAGGGGCTGTACCAGCACCCCGGCACCGACCATCTGCGGAATCAGATAGAACACGGAAACCAGAAGGGTGGAAATCGCGGCCATCAATTGGATGGACTTGGAGTTGAACTTGGAGTCCAGAGCGTCGGTAAAGGTGAATTTGCCGAGGCGCTTCATCGGTTCAGCGACCAGGAACAGGGCCACGACCCAGCCGGCGAGATAACCGATGGAATACATCCAGCCGTCGTATCCTGAGGTTGCGATCATGCCGCAGATGCCGAGGAAAGACGCCGCTGACAGATAGTCACCGGCAAAGGCGATACCGTTGGTCATCCAGTGAATATTGCCGCCGGCCGCGTAGTAGCCTTCGGCGGAACTGGTCCGGCGGGCCAGGTAGAAGGATAATCCCAGAACAAAGAGAACAAAGAAGACGAACAGGCCGATGGCCAGAGGTGATTGGGTATAGATCATTGGTCAGTGCCCCCTTATACGTTATGGCGTTTTTCTGCCTGGGTGCAGAAATGGTTGTAGATAACGGCCATAACCAGCGCCAGAAAAATCAGGAAAAATCCCCAGACAATAGCGGCTGTCTGGCCCAAAATGACGTTTTCCATAGTGCTAGGCGCGAACACGTTGAGCAGTACAAAAAAAGCGTAAAAGGCGGTGTAGCATAAAAACATGATGACACCGAGTTTCGTTTTGAAACCGGCGGCATCGTCTTTGCCGAGTTTAACGGCTGGTCCGTGTCCCATGATAAACTCCTCTGTTGATTGAAATTTGAGGTTGCAGGCCTCAGGATAAAAACTGGAATAAAATAACGAAATAGAACCTTAGTTGGTTAAAAATACCCCATTTGATAGGCGTTAATTGTTATTATTTCATCTATCGTGATGATCGACAGCTTCGACATAATATGCCGTTCTATAATCGTGTCAATACCAAAATAACGACGAGTTCATGTTCTATTAAGCAAAAAAACGTTATGAAAATAAAATGAAAGGTTCTGTGGAAGGTTCAAATGACGAACGTGAAATGCGTCAAAAAAGAGAATATTCGATCCCTGTTTTATGAATAATAGAACGGATTGCGAGAATGGCAGAACAGTAGGTTGAGACGGGGCCGGGCCCTCGGGTTTTGACGTCAGGTGTGGATTAGGTCTGCTCCGGGGTAAAGCAGACGATGTCGTCGATGGTGCTGGCATCGCAGAGGATCATGACCAGCCGGTCAATGCCGAGGGCGATGCCGGCCGCACAGCCCAGGTGTTCTAGATCCTTGAGGAATGGCTCCGGCAAGGGCAGGGGTGCCTTGCCGGCGGCGCGGCGCAGGGCTTCCTCGTGCTGGAAGCGACGGTGTTGCTCCTGGGGATCGGTGAGCTCGGAAAAGCCGTTGGCCAGTTCCATGCCGCCAAGGTAGAGTTCGAACCGCTCGACAAAAGCGGGATCGTCGGCTTTGGGTCTGGCCAAAGACCCCTGAAGGGAGGGGTAATCTACAAGAAACACCGGTTTATTCTTTGGCAGATTGGGTTCGATGTCGGTGCTGATCCGTTCTGATAAATGATCTGGGCAGGAAATTTTTTTCAGGGGAATCGATGAGTAGCGGTCAAAGGCTTCAGTCATGGTCAAACGTGGCCAGGGCAGGGTCAGATCGAGGGAATGCCCCTGCCAGTGTATCTTTTCCCGTCCTTCGGTCAGAAAGCGCAACAGCTGTTCGCAATCCCGCATCAGCTGCCGATAATCACAGCCGCGGTGATACCACTCGAGCATGGTATATTCCGGCAGATGGCGCGCCCCACGTTCATGAGCCCGCCAGCAGCGACAGATCTGATAGATTTTGTCATAACCCGCGGCCAGCAGGCGCTTCATGCAGAGTTCCGGTGAGGTATGGAGAAACCAGTCACCGCTGGCTACCGCCTCGATAGCGGACTCCGGCGCATTGACGGGAATGCGGTGGGGTGTTTCCACTTCGAGAAAGCCCTGATTAAAAAAGAACGCCCGGATCTGATGCAGGATGCGGGCGCGTTTTTTTATGGCTGGCTGTCTGCGGGCAAGCTGCCAGTTGTGATGCACGGTCTATTCCTTGACGCGGGTTGCGTATTCTCCCGTGCGGGTGTCGATCTGGATCAGACCGCCTTCTTCGACAAAGGAGGGAACCTGCAGGGTATAACCGGTTTCGACCGTCGCCGGTTTGGAGTTGCCGGCGGCCGTGTCCCCCTTGACCCAGGGGTCAGCTTTGGTTACCCGCAGATTGACAAAGTTGGGCAGGCTGATGCCGATGCCGCGCTCGCCGAACATGAGAATTTCCACGTCCATGTTGTCGATGAGAAAATACTTGTCATCGCCGATGGTGTCCTCGGTGAGGGTGATCTGTTCGAAGGATTTCTTGTCCATGAACACATAGCCGGTGTCGTCCTGATAAAGATACTGCATGGAGCGTTCTTCCAGGTGGGCCGGTTCAAAGGATTCACCGCTGCGATAGGTGCGATCGAAGAGAGCGCCGGTGATCATGTTGCGCAGTTTGCATTTATACAGGGCCTGCCCCTTGCCGGGTTTGGTGAAGTCGTACTGGACGATGACGTGCGGGTCGCCGTCGACCATCAGCTTTAAGCCCTTTTTCAGATCGGAACAGTTGTACATGGAGAACTCCTTGACAAGAACGGTTGGGCGTTTTTTAGAGGGCGCATTTAACCATAACTCCTTTTGTTTGTCATGATGAAATGACGTAGAGCGGGGATGTTGTGCCCTGTTTCAAAAGGGTGCCAGGCGCCGGAGGGCTTCCGGTTGCCGGCAGCGCTGCCGATAAAGGTAGGATGCTTCCAGGATTTCCGCACACAGCAGCAGGCCGATGGCAACGGTAATGCCGGAAACAGGCAACGGCCAGGTCACCAGCGGCCACCACAGCAGCAGCAGAAATCCCATCTTGATGAGGGTTGAGCGCCCCAGTTGCCGGGTCTGTTCAGCGCCGGAGAACCAGCCCCGCAGCAGATTGCTCACCCCGTAGGCAAAGGGAAAGATGGCGCAGGCGGCCAGGGCCAGGCGCAGATAATCCCGCAGATCCTGTTCAACACCTAGAATCCGGCCAAGGATAAGCGGGTTCATGGGCCCGGCCGTCAGCAGAACAATAAGCCCCAGCGCCGCAGCCAGATAGACACTGAAGCGGATAAGAATACGGTAGTCCCTGACTGTTTTGACCAGGGTCATGTAGGTCTGCTGCAGGTTGCGCATGGGTCCCGCCAGCAGGAAGAGGAATCCGCGAATCACACCGAAGGCCGCCAGTGCCAGGGCTCCGTCGTGCAGTCGTCCGATAATGGAACTGATCAGCAAAGGGATGGTCTGCTGCAGGCAGGAGGAGTAGGCCAGGGGAAAGGCGTAGCGAAAAATCTCCGCCGTGGACTTCTCGCTTCCTTCCCGGGCCAGGGTCGGGCGTACACGCCAGGCCAGCCAGGAGATGACCAGGGACTCGGTGGCCACACAGCCGACCAGGGCAAAGGCTCCGAGCTGTGCCCCGGAAAACAGGAAGCGGCCGATATATAGATACAGAAAAAGGGCCGCGACCCGGATGCCCGTGGCCAGGGAAACAAGCCCGGTGCGCCGCGTCCGGATGAGCATGCCCTGGCTGAAGCCGCGCAGACCGGTGAAAAAGGGCAGGGCGGTCATTAGCAGCAGGGCTTTTTTCGCTTCTGCGGCGACGTCGGCCGGTGTGCCCAGGATACGGATCAGCAGCAGGTCGCCGAGGGGCGTCAGGGCTATGGCGCCGAGCATGAGGGTAACATAGAGAGCGACCAGCGCGATAAACCACAGAACCCCGTACAGGGATCTGCGCCCGCGCACCATGGCCATGGTGATAGTGTGGTTCTGGTACGAGGGCGAGGCAAAAAACAGATGCACCACCATGGCAACGGAGATGCCGGCCAGGGCGACGATATAGTTGTCGAGACGGGCCAGGGCGCCGTTGATGATGGTGTGGGAGATACTCATCAGTTGGACATTGAGCAGCAGCGGGAAGAAAAACAGGGAGATTTCCCGGTAGGTCAGGGCCGGTTGTTGCGTCACAGGCTGTTCCCGGTAAACAGGTCAAGCAGATCAGCGGTCGTAGCGGCCTGGTAATCCCCGGCCAGGCCGTCACGGTGACCGAAACCATAGGCACAGAAACAGGACGCGGTCCCCGCGGCCCGGGCGGCACGCAGATCAGTGTGGTGATCCCCGATCATCACCGCCTGGGACGGCGGCGCGCCAAGGAGCTTGAGGGCGGCAAGCAGGGGGCCGGGGTGGGGTTTTTTGTCGGGGGTGCTGTCGCCGCCGACAACAGCGGCAAAGCAGGGAGTCAGCTCCAGACCGGCGAGAATCTTCACGGTCAGGTCATAGGGTTTGTTGGTGACAATTGCCAGCTGTTGCGGCGAATATCGCTTGAGAAGGTCGACAATGCCCTGATAGCAGCGGGTTGTGTCAAGGAGATGGTTTTCGTACAGGGTCAGGAAGCGCTGCAGATAACGGGGCTCATAGGGCACCGCGTCCAGTCCGCGCTGCACCAGGCGGGTGGCCCCGTCGCCGACCATGGAGCGGACAGCCGTCGGGGTCAGGGGAGACAGGCCCAGATCGGCCCGCAGGAGATTCAAGGCGGTGGTCAGATCCGTCAGGGAATCGACCAGGGTGCCGTCGAGGTCAAAAATGAGAAAGCGGGGCGCCGGGGAAGCGGGAGTCATTTTGCCGGGCGCTCTCCGAAAATGGCGGTGCCGATGCGGACCAGGGTCGCTCCCTCCTCAATGGCCACGGCGAAGTCACCACTCATCCCCATGGACAGTTCGTCCATGCGGACACCCGGCAGCTGCAGTTTGTCAAGGTGCCGGGCAAGGTTCCGCAACTGCCTGAAGTAGGGGCGGACATCCTCCGGATTGTCGCTGTAGGGAGGCAGGCACATCAGCCCGCAGATCTGCACGTGCCGCAGTTGTGCGACCTTTCTGGTCAGGGTCTCCAGGGCGTCGCTGTCGCACCCGGCCTTGCTGTCCTCAGCGCCGACATTCACCTGCAGCAGCACCCTGGCGACATCCCCCTGCTTGCCCCACTGGCGATCAATTTCCCGGGCCAGGGACAGGCGATCAACGGAGTGAATCATCGCTACCCGGCCACACAGATACTTGACTTTATTGCTCTGCAGATGGCCGATGAAATGCCATTCGGCGGGCATGGTGACCTCTTCGACCTTGTCGCGGAATTCCTGTACGTAGCTTTCGCCAAAGAGCCGCTGCCCGGCGGCGCAGGCTTCGTCAATGGCCGCCGCCGGCTTGACCTTGGATACGGCAATGAGCCTGACGCTGCGCGGATCGCGACCGCAGCGGGCACAGGCCTCTTCGATCTGGCGGTGAATCTGCTCAAGATTGTTCTTGATGGCTGACATCTGCTCTTCTCTCTTTGTCTGGAACCTTTAGATGGGCAGGGGCACGCCGAGCTGCTTCAGGGTCAGGGACAGGCGACACAAAGGCAGGCCGACCACATTGCTGTAGCTGCCCTCGATGCCGCTGACAAAGCAGGCGCCGATGCCCTGAATGGCGTAAGCTCCCGCCTTGTCAAAGGGTTCACCGGTAGCAATGTAGCCGGTGATTTCGGCTTCTGTCAAATGGCGGAAATGGACAAGGGTGGTCACCGCCTCGCACCGTTCCAGCCGCTGGTACCGGTCAATAACGGCATAAGCGCTGACAACCCTGTGGCTGCGTCCGGACAGGGCCTGGAGCATGGCGGCGGCAGCGGCGGCATCCTCCGGCTTGCCGAGGAGCTGGTGCCCGTCGACAACGATGGTGTCGCTGCCGATAATCCAGCGGGCGCTGGTTGCCGGCCGGTCAGCGACCTCACGCGCCTTGTCCAGGCTCAGGCGGATGGCGGCGTCTTCCGGGGATTCGTCAGGATGCACAATTTCTGCGACCGTGCTCGGCACAACAGCGAAGTCAAGGCCGATCTGATGCAGCAGCTCCCGACGCCGGGGAGAGGCGGAAGCGAGGATCAGCTCACTGGTCATGGTTGCTCTCCCGGTTGCACCTGCAACCACCAGCTGTCGATAGCGGCAAGGGCGCGATCGGCCATGGCCAGCCGGCGTTCTGCCCGTTTCATGCGTTGACCCTCCAGGGGCGGAAAGAGGCCGTAGTTGATGTTCATGGGCTGAAAATTCCGCGCATCCGACTGGGTGAGATGGCTTAAAAGGGCGCCGAAGGCCGTAATGCCGGGCGGCGGCACGACGGGCTTGCCCTGCAGCTGTTGCGTCGCAAAGAGGCCGGCAAGAAAGCCGCAGGCGGTCGATTCCACATAACCTTCAACGCCGCTGAGCTGACCGGCGACATGGATGTGTGGTGCCCGGCGCAGTTGCAGCCTGCTGTTCAGGCAGGCAGGCGCGTTGATGAAGGTGTTGCGGTGCATGCTGCCCAGCCGTGCGAAACGGGCCTGCTCAAGACCGGGAATCCGGCGAAAGATGCGTTTCTGCTCCGGCCAGGTCAGGCGTGTCTGAAAACCGACCATGTTGAAAAGGGTAGCGTGCCGGTTCTCCTGGCGCAGCTGCACCACGGCATGGGGCGGGTAGCCGCTGCGCGGATCGGGCAGGCCAACGGGCTTCATCGGTCCGAAGGCCAGGGTTTGGGGGCCCCGCGCCGCCATCTCTTCAATGGGCATGCAGCCTTCGAAATGGGTCAGTCGCTCAAAATCACGACCGGCCACCTTGTCGGCGGCGAGCAGTTCGGCGACAAAGTTTTCGTAGTCCTCTCTGGACAGGGGGCAATTGATATAGTCATCGCCCCCCTTGTCATAGCGTGAGGCGCGCCAGGCGCGGGAGAAATCGATGGAGTCAGCTTCGACAATAGGGGCGATGGCGTCGTAGAAATACAGGTGCTCACTGCCCGTCAGTTGGGCCAGGGACCGCGACAGGGAATCCGAAGTCAGGGGGCCGGTGGCGAGGATGGTCGGCTGCGTCGCCGGCAGTTCCGTTACCTCTTCGCGGATCAGCTCAATGGCGGGATGCCGGGTGATGCTGTCGGTGATGTAGCGGGAAAAGGCGTCGCGATCGACCGCCAGGGCGCCGCCGGCCGGTACCGCGGTGGCGTCAGCCGCCGCCATGATCAGGGAGCCGCAGCGGCGCAATTCTTCTTTTAAACAGCCGACCGCATTGTTCATGCCGGCGCCGCGCAAACTGTTGGAACAGACCAGCTCGGCCAGATCCGGACTCTGGTGGGCCGCTGAGAAACGCTGGGGTTTCATCTCCAGCAGGCGTACGCCAACGCCCTGTGCGGTCGCCTGCCAGGCCGCCTCACAACCGGCCAGACCGCCGCCGACAATGGTGATCTGCATGCTGTTTCCGGTCATGACAGATCAGGACTTTTTTCGGGCAGCCGTTGCCGAGGGCTTTTTCGCCGAAGTTTTTTTGGCGCCGGGCTTTTTGGCGGCTACCGGTTTTTTCTCCGGCGCTTTGAGGACCTTCTCCCAGTCACACCCTTCCTGGGGGCAACGCTGGACGGTGCCGAAGCGCTTGGTTGTTTTGATTTCCGTCAACGGCCAGCCGCATTTGGGGCAGGGTTCCTTGCTGGGCGGATTCCACAGAGCGTACTTGCATTTCGGATACTGGTTGCAGGAGTAGAAGATTTTCCCGTAGCGGCTTTTCTTCTCCATCATCTCGCCACTGCTGCAGCTCGGACAGGGAATATCCAGAGATTTCGGTTTCTCCAGGGGTTGAATGTTCTTGCATGCGGGATAGGCGCTGCAGGCCAGGAATTTGCCGTAACGACCGGTCTTGATGAGCATGGGGCTGTCGCATTTGTCGCATTTTTCGTCCGAGTAGACCGGCTCTTCGCTCTCCTCGGCCTGACCGGACAAGGGTTCGGTGTGACGGCAGTCGGGGAAGCCGGAACAGGCGAGGAAGCGCCCCGCGCGTCCCAGCTTGATGACCAGTTCCTTACCGCACTCCGGGCAGACCTTGTCGGTCTTCTCGGTGGTGACATCGGCCTTGCTGACCTCTTTTTCCTTGCGCTTGAGAAGTTCGATGAAAGGCTCCCAGAACTGCCGGATAGCAGGAATCCAGGTTTTTTCACCGCGGGAAATGGCGTCGAGGTCCTCTTCGAGCTCGGCGGTAAAGTCGTAGTCGACGTATTGACTGAAATGTTCCGTCAACAGCTTGGTGACGACGCGCCCTGTGTCCTCGGGGAAAAAGGTGCGTTTGTCCAGCCGGACATATTTGCGGGTGACCAGGGTGTTCATGATGCTGGCGTAGGTCGAGGGGCGACCGATGCCGTACTCTTCCAGGGTTTTGACCAGGCTGGCCTCGGTAAAGCGGGGAGGTGGCTGGGTAAAATGCTGGCCTGGCAGCAGTTGCTGCGGTTCCAGGGGTTCTTTTTCAGCAAGAGGGGGGAGCAGTCCCTCCTGCTGGTCGTCATCCTGCTGGTCGGTCCCTTCGATGTAGACCGCCATGAAACCGGGAAAGCGGATGACCTGTCCGGTGGCGCGAAAGGTAAAGCGGTCGCCGGCAGCAATGTCGACACTGGTGGCGTCAAAAATCGCGGCAGCCATCTGCGAGGCCACGGTTCGCTTCCAGATCAGATCGTAAAGCCGGTACTGATCGGAGTTGAGATAGCCCTTGATCTCTTTCGGCGTGCGCATGAGGCTGGTCGGCCTCACGGCTTCGTGGGCTTCCTGGGCGTTTTTGCTCTTGTTGCGGAAAACCCGGGGTTTGCTCAGGGCATAGGAGGCCCCGTGCTGCTGCGTAATCAGATCACGGGCCTCGCTGGTCGCCGTCTCGGAGAGGGCCACCGAGTCGGTTCGCATATAGGTGATCAGCCCCTGGGTGCCGTCCTTGACGGCAATGCCTTCGTACAGTTTCTGGGCGACACTCATGGTCTTGCGCGCGGAAAACCCCAGTTTGCGACTGGCTTCCTGTTGCAGGGTGCTGGTGGTAAAGGGGGGCGCAGGGTTGCGTTTGCGCTCCTTCTTTTCCAGGGAGCTGACAGTAAAGGGCACCCGGGCGAGCTGGGCGAGAACCTCCTCTGTCTGCTGCTGATTGCCGAGGGCGAACTTGTCGAGCTTTTTACCATCCTGAGCAAACAGGCGGGCGGTGAAGGTGGCGCCGTCGGCTTTTGCCAGCTGCGCCTCAATGGTCCAGTATTCCTGGGGAACAAAGGCGTCGATTTCATCCTCGCGCTCACAGATCAGGCGCAGGGCAACGGATTGAACGCGGCCGGCGGACAGGCCGTAGCGGATTTTTTTCCATAAAAAGGGTGAGAGGTTGAAGCCGACCAGATAGTCAAGGATGGAGCGTGCCTGCTGGGCGTCGACCAGGGTGCGGGAGATGGCGCGCGGCGCGGCCATGGCGTCGAGAATAGCGGCTTGGGTGATTTCATTAAAGGTGACGCGCTTGACCCGGGGTTTTTCTGCGTCTTCCGCTATCCCCAGAGCTTCGAGGAGATGCCAGGCGATGGCCTCCCCTTCCCGGTCGAGGTCAGTGGCGAGGATCAGTTCATCGCATCTGGCTGCTTCTTTTTTCAGGGCAGCGATGTGTTTGGCGCTTTCCGGCAGCACCTGGTATTTCGGCTTGAAGTTGTCGGTCGTATCGACGGACCCCTGTTTGCTCGGCAAAGCGCGGACATGACCGTAGGACGCCAGGACCTTGTAGCCCTTGCCCAGAAACTTTTCGATGGTTTTCGCTTTGGCTGGAGATTCAACTATAACCAGTGCTTGTGTCATGCTGTTCCCTGCGTCTGCAAGCTGTCTGCCGGTTGTTCTTGAAACCCGGCAGTTGATTCAAAGAAAAAAGGGCCGCGATCAAGTGCGCAACCCTTTTATGTTTTTTAGATGACATGTCTGAGGTCAGGTGACGGGTCAAGAGCACCCTCTGCGCCCGCCAGGGGACGAAAGGGTTACTGTGTTGACCGGACATAGTGACCACCGGGCAGCTGTCTGACATGACCGCGCAGCTCTAGGTCGAGCAAAATAGCGGAAAGCTCCATGGGAGTCAAGGCGCATTTGCGGGCGATATCGTCATGATGCAGAGGGGTGGCGCTTAACAGGGCGTAAACCCGTGCCGACGGTGGATCCAGGTGCACAGGGACGGATTGGACTGATTCCGGAGGGCCTTGCCGGGGGCTGACGGTTTCCTCCGGGGGCGGCGTGGCTGCTGCCTCCGGTTGTCGCACGGCAGGACTGTCCGGCCACAGCTCCTGGAGGATGTCGTCGGCGCTGGTCACCAGCTGTGCGCCCTCCTTGAGGAGTTGGTGGGGACCCAGGCTGTTGGGATGAGTCACGGCGCCGGGTGTGGCAAAAAGTTCCCGACCCTGTTCCAGGGCGAAATCGGCGGTAATCAGGGAGCCGCTGCCTTCGGCGGCTTCAACGACCAGTACCCCGCGGCACAGGCCGCTGATTATGCGATTGCGGGCGGGAAAGTGATGGGTCGCCGGCAGGGTGCCCGGAGGGTATTCACTGATGATGGCGTTTTCTTCGAGGATTTCACAATAGAGTCTTGTGTTTTCAGATGGATAGATGCGGTCAACGCCACAGCCAAGAACAGCGATCGTGCGGCCCCTGGCCCTGAGGGCGCCGGCGTGGGCAGCGCTGTCGACCCCCCTGGCCATGCCGCTGACAACGCAGATTTCGTGTGCCGCCAGTTGTGCCGCCAGCTCGCTGGTGAAGGTCAGGCCGGATTCTGTTGCCCGGCGTGAACCGACGATGGCGAAACTGTCGTTGGTGGGCAGGGTGCCGCGCACATACAACAGCGCCGGGGGATCGTAAATGGTCTGCAGCAGGGGAGGATATTCGCTGTCCCAGAAGGTGACCATGCGGATGCCGAGGGCAGCAATCTTTTTCTGCGCATTGATGACGACCGGTGCGTCCTCGGCAACCAGCGTCTGCCGGTATCTGGCGGCAACACCGGCGGCCTGCCATTGTTTTTCCGACGCCCTGGCGGCCGCGGAAAAGCTGCCGAAATGGTCACGCAGTCTGAACAAAGTGGCACGGCCGATGCGCGGAGAGAGGTTCAGTCGCAACAGATCATGATGTTCCTGAATCATCTTGGTGTCCCCCTCGGATGAACAGCTGGACCCGTAGCAGGTCTTCTGGCGGAAAGCTGGAGTCTCTATCCGAAGACTGATTCCGGCCGCCGGTGGATCAGTCGCGAATGAGAGCGATCCGGTCGCCGATGGCAGCGGTGTCAACGCTTTTGATAATCAGTGCTGTGGCGCTGGTGTCGCGGCGGGCGGTGACAATGGCTGCTCCGAGAACCATCTCCGGCAGGTCGAGCTTGTCGGCACCGCGAACCGCTTCGTCCGTTGGTTGGCGGTCGCGGGTGATGTACAGCAGGTTGCCCGTTTCCAGCTGATCGCGGGCGCCCAGATCAATAAACACCAGATCACCGGTGGACAGGGTGCCCTTGTCTTCCTGGGAGGCGACAATAACGCCGGAGGCGTCGGTCTGCCCCTGCTTTATGGCGATCTCCCGGACGGGTGGCCGATAGGCAAAGAGTTCGGCGCCGCGGCTGATTTCGCGATACGCGCCGTCAATACGGGCGACGACCGTTGATCCTCTGACCTCGGTGACGGTGATGTAGCCCAGGTTGTGCATCATGGTGCCGACGGTTCGGCCCGTGTACGGATGACGGACGCGCTGGCCCCGCATGAAAAGGCCGAAGGTGTCGCCTGCGGTGGCCTGGACACCGTCCGCCATGGCCACAAAAACCATATCCGTCTCAGTGAGGAGAATCCGGTTGTCGACGGAATCGACAAGGCGTCCTGAGGGCTGCTCATCGACCAGCAGAAAACCGTCGCCGCGGCCTGACGTCCTGATCGTCAGTTCGTCGCTGGCCTCCTCGGCCGGCAGTGTCTCTTCGGCGCTGGCGTCCGCATCAGCGTAGGCCGGGAGAATTTCCAGCCGGCCATCAAGGATACGAATCTTCTGGCCGGGGAAGATCAAATGCGGGTTGGTGATCTGTTCCGGATTGTCGGCCCAGATGTTGGGCCAGTAGTAGGGATCGGCAATAAAACGTTCGGACAGCCCCCAGAGGGTGTCACCTTTCTGAATCGTGTAGATCTGTCCCTTCTGGGCGAAGGTCGTGCCGGCGAGCAGGGTCAAAATGAGTGGTGCCAGAAGTGCGGAAGTGATGAAAAACGGAATTTTTTTCATGGTGTCCCTCGTTGTCGATGCCCTGCGTCGTTAGTCGGTGGCTGTCCGGAGCAGCCTCTGTGCTTCGGGGCTGGCCGGATAGCGCTCTTGGAGTTGGTGCAGCATGATGTCTGATTCCGTGTCGCGGCCCTGGTCGCGGTAGAGCAGAGCCAGTTGCAGCATGGCGGCCGGAGCACGGGATTGCATGCGGGGATCAGTGATAATCCAGCGCAGATTGGACGCCGCCGGATCGTACTTTCCTTGCGCCACTTGCGCTCCGGCAAGGCGGAAACGGGCATCCGGCGCCTGCCGGTGCTCGGGGTAACGGTCCAGGAAACTGCTGAAGCCGGACTCGGCCGCGGCGTAACGGGCGGCGGCGAGGTGACCAAAGGCCGTCAGATAGGCCTTTATCTCAGGTGTCTGGTCGTCGGGGCGGTGCACGTAGGCAGGGGCCTGCTGCTCAGGGGCCCGGTCCAGGGAGGGGGGCGTCGGCGCGGGGGACTCGCCGGCGACCGGGGTCAGACCGAGGGCTTCCTCAAGCCGGCTCAGCTGCTGCTGCAGCGCACGCACCTGTTCATTCTGTTGTTGCTGTTGCTCTCTGAGCTGCTGCAGTTGGTCCTTCAGGGCTGCCGAGGGGGCGCCCGGTGCCGGAGCGCAGGAGCTCAAAAGCGTCGTCAGCAACAACAGCAGCAAACTGGTATACAGCAAAGAAAAACCATCTTTCATCGGGCTGAGGCATCCTCGGTGGGTCTGGCAAAAAAGAGAATTTTCACACATTTTCTCAAGGAAAATTATCGACTTGTCAGCAGCTTGTCAAGCTGTAAAGCCGCTGGCGACACGGCCGAAAACCGCCGTAACAGCGGCGGCAGGCACCAGGGTTGTCCCGGGGGCAGCCGGCTCTGTTTCGGTCGACCTCTGGATAACGTGATGTATTCTATCACAAAAACATGAAAAAGCAGGGCGTGTTTCCATCTTCGGCCTTATCTTCATGGTGGAATGGGCGGCAGGGTGTGCTAAGGTGCCGAGCTTGAGTCAATGCACAATTTCCCTTTTGGAAATGAGATTTCATAACATGACTGGTGATCCAAACCGCCGCCCCGAGCTGCTGTTGCCGGCGGGCGACATGGAAAAGCTGGAGACGGCTGTCCGTTTCGGCGCCGATGCCATCTATCTGGGAACCTCGGCTTTCGGCCTGCGCGCCCACGCCGGCAACTTCGCCCTTGATGATCTGCACCGGGCACGGCAACAGACGGCAGCGGCCGGGGTCTCCCTGTATCTGACCCTGAATGCCTCCCTGCGGCCGGCGGAGATTGGTGAATTCGAGGCCTTGATTGAAGAGCTCAAACCCCTTGCTCTCGATGCCTATATTGTTGCTGACCCTGGCGCCTTGCTTGCCATCCGGCGGGTGGATCCGCAGCGGCCAATCCACATCTCCACCCAGGTCAATAGCTGCAATCCTCTGGCGGCAGAGTTCTGGCGGAGCAATGGCGCCCGGCGGCTTAATCTGGCGCGGGAGTTGACCCTCGGGGACATCCGCGCCTTTGCCGGGCAGACCGCCATTGAACTGGAATGTTTTGTCCATGGTGCCATGTGTGTTGCCCATTCCGGGCGCTGTCTGCTGTCAAGCGCCCTGCTCCAGCGCAGTGCCAATCGTGGCGATTGTGCCCAGCCCTGCCGCTGGAATTACGCCCTGATCGAAGAGACCCGCCCCGCCGAAAGCTTCGCCATTGAGGAAGACCGTCGCGGTACCTACATCATGAACAGCCGGGATCTGTGCCTTGTTGATCAGCTGCCGGAGCTGATGGCGGCCGGGATTGACAGTTTCAAGGTCGAGGGTCGGATGAAGAGCCTGTACTATGTGGCCACCACGGCGCGGGTGTACCGTGATGCCATTGATCGTCTTGCCTGCGACCCGCGGGATGTCGATCCCAAGTGGCGGGCCGAGCTCGAAAAGGTCAGCCATCGCCCCTACACCACCGGCCTGCTGCTGGGGGAGGACGGGGCCGCGGTTCACGCCGCCGACACCCACTACATTCGCACCCATGATTTTGTCGGGCTGGTCAGGCAGGATGAACAGGGGCTGTGGGTTGCCGGGCGCAATCGTTTTTTTGCCGGGGATGAGCTGGAGTTGATCGGTCCGGCCATGCGTCAGGAATCTTTTGTCGTCACGGAGATCCGCACCTGTGAAGGAGAGCTGGTGCCTGCCGCCCATGCCAATTCTCGGCTGCGTCTGCGCCTGCCGGCATGGGCGCAAAAGGGGGATCTGCTGCGGCGGAACCGTCGTCAGTAGCGACGCGTACCGACCTGCTGCAGGCTGAGAAAACGGTTGTCCTGATCGACCTGCAGACAGAAACGGCCCCGGATTCCGCGGTAGCTGAGAAAGGGGCGCAGGCGGCGGGCGGGAAAGCGCAGACGCCGGCCACACTCGGCAACAACAATGACCCCGTCGGCCGCGCCCTGATAGTATTTATAAAACTCCTGCTGGCTGATGTTCAGGGAGAAATAATACTGGCGCTGGCCGGCAGGAGGCATCTGGCATGTCCAATCAGTAGGTAAGTCCCGTTTTCTTCCTGACTTTGCGCAGGGTTGCGCTGGCGGCAGCGCGGGCCTTGTCGGCGCCCTGCCGGAGAATGGCCCGCAATCCGTCCGGATCGGCCAGCAGTTCCCTGCGTTTTTCCGTATAGGGCGCGAAGAAATCGCGCACCGTTTCGAACAGCTCCTGCTTGACATCACCGTAGCGCAATCCCGGCGTCTGGTACCTCTGCCGCAGTTCCTGCACCTGCTGTTTGTCGAGAAACAGTCGGTAGATCTGGAAAATATTGCAGGTATCGGGGTTTTTCGGCGCGTCCACCGGGGTCGGATCGGTGACAATGCGCATGATCTGCTTGCGCAGGGGTTTGTCGTCGAGGAAGAGATCGATGGTGTTGCCGTAGCTTTTGCTCATTTTGCGCCCGTCGAGGCCGGGAATAGTTGCCACCTCATCATCAATTTCCGCTTCGGGAACCGTGAAAATGTCGCCGTATTCATTGTTGACCTTGATGGCGATATCGCGGGCGACTTCCAGGTGCTGCTTCTGGTCCTTGCCGACGGGCACCCGATCGCTCTGAAACAGCAGGATGTCGGCGGTCATCAGCACCGGATAGGCAAAGAGTCCGTGATTGGGTTTGATCCCCTGGGTGACCTTGTCCTTGTAGCTGTGGCAGCGTTCAAGCAACCCCATGGGGGTGAAGTTGGAGAGAATCCAGGTCAGTTCCTGTACCTCCGGCACATCCGACTGCACCCAGAAGGTACTCTTTTCCGGATCAAGGCCCAGGGCAATAAAGTTGGCCGCCGCCTCCAGGGTGCCGGTGGCCAGTTTCTTGCCGTCGGCCAGACTGGTCATGGCGTGATAGTTGGCAATGAAGCAGAACAGATCCTCCTGCTGCTGATAGGCGATCATCTTGTTCATCATGCCGAAATAGTTGCCGAGATGAAGGGAGCCCGAAGGCTGGATGCCGGAGAGAATGCGCATGTTCCAAGGTCTCCCTTAACGGTCTTGCGGTGGTTGCTGGTTCATCAGGGTTGCCAGCTGCAGCAGCTGCTGGAGATCCATGCCGCTCTCCTTGAGGATGCCAAGCATCACCGGAAACAGCTGCATCATGAACTCTTTATCCTGGACCAGGGTGGTTGCCATGGTCGGCAGGGTTTCCAGAATGATTTTCTTCTGGTCGTCCGCCGGCAGCTCAAGCAGGGCCCGGGCGATTTCTGTGCGTGTCATCGAAAATCCTTTAACAACGGGGTTGGCTGCCTGGGGGCAGCGGTGATGGACGGAGATTCAGCTGCCCAGGGCCAGTTTGAACACCTCCGGATAGCTTTTGACAAAATGAACCTCAAGCCCCGACCGCAGATACTCCGGCAGGTCGTCGAAGTCCTTGCGGTTTTCAGCGGGGAAGATGAGGGTTTTCAGGCCGGCACGGCGGGCGGCGATGGTTTTTTCCTTGATGCCGCCAACGGGCAGTACGTTGCCGGTCAGGGACAGCTCACCGGTCATCCCCAGTTTTTTGCGTACCGGCTTCTTCATGATCATCGACAGCAGGGCGGTGGTCATGGTGATGCCGGCGGACGGTCCATCCTTGGGGGTGGCACCGGCGGGTACATGGAGATGGATAAAGTGGGTGTCGAAATAGTTTTCCGGAATCTTGTGCTCGCTTAAATGCCCCATAACGTAGGAATAGGCGATCTCCGAGCTTTCTACCATGACCTTGCCGAGCTGGCCCGTCTGTTTGAAGCCCTTGTTCTTGCTTTTGACCGCTGTTGCCTCGATCTGCAGGGTGGCACCGCCCATGCGCGTCCAGGCCAGGCCGGTGACGACACCGGGGGAGCTTTTGATCAGGTCTTCTTCGGTGAAGACCGGCTTGCCGAGGTAGTGCTCAACCTCTTTTCTGGTGACCCGGACTTTTGTGTCGCGTCCTTCGGCAAATTCCATGGCCGCCTTGCGCATGATCTTCTTGATCTGGTTCTCCAGCCCGCGCACCCCCGATTCTCGCGCATAGCGGTCGACGATGACGGTCAGTGCCGCCTTGTCGATGCTCACCTGGGTGCGGGTCATGCCGTGGCTTTTCAGGGCCTTGGGGATGAGGAACTTGCGGGCGATTTCCAGCTTTTCCTCAAGGATGTAGCCCGACAGCCGGATGACCTCCATGCGGTCGAGGAGGGGTGCGGGAATGGTGTCGAGCTGATTGGCGGTGGCGATGAACAGCACATTGGACAGATCAAAAGGAACGTCAAGATAGTGATCACGGAAGCTGCCGTTCTGCTCCGGATCCAGCACCTCCAGCAGAGCCGAGGCGGGATCTCCCTGAAAAGAGGCACCGATCTTGTCGATCTCGTCAAGCATCAATACCGGATTGGCGGTCCCGGCGCTTTTCATCGCCTGAATGGCCTTGCCGGGCATGGCGCCGATGTAGGTCCGGCGATGCCCCTTGATTTCCGCTTCGTCCCGCATGCCGCCAACGGAGAAGCGGTAGAACTTCCGCTTCAGGGCGGCGGCGACACTTTTGCCGACGGAGGTTTTGCCGACCCCCGGAGGGCCGACCAGGCAGAGGATGGAGCCGGAGATATCCCCCTTCATCTTGCCGACGGCGATAAATTCGAGAATCCGTTCCTTGACATCTTCGAGGCCGTAATGATCGCGATCCAGAACCCTGCGGGCGCGGGGGAGGTCGTAGGAGTCCTTGCTGAATTTGCCCCAGGGCAGTACGGTTAACCAGTCGAGATAATTGCGGCTGACGTTGTATTCCGGCGATGAGGGCTCGATGAGTTGGAGCTTTTCTATCTCCTCATCCACCGCTTTTTGCGCCTCCTCGTTAAGGGACAGATTTTTCAGGCGCTTCTGGAATTTCTCGATTTCGGTGACCTTGCCTTCCTTTTCGAGCCCCAGTTCCTTCTTGATGGCCTTGAACTGCTCCCGCAGGAAGAATTCGCGCTGCTGGGCGGAGATTTTTTCCTCGATCTTCTGGGAGATTTTCGTCTGCAGGCGCGAGACCTCCAGCTCTTTCTTCAGCAGTACCAGAACCTTTTCAATACGGCGCTGGAGGTTGTAGGTTTCCAGCACCTGCTGCAGCTCAAAGCCGTCGGCGTTGGTCAGGTTGGCGGCAAAATCCGTGAGCCGGGCCGGATCGTCCATGCTGGTGCGACCGAGGAACAGCTTGATCTCTTCCGAATACAGGGGGTTGATCTGCACCAGCTCCTTGAGGGTCGAGATAATCGCCATGGAATAGGCTTTAAGCTCCGGATTCTCCCGGTAGCTCGGGCTCAGATAATAGGTGACGTCGGCATAGATGACATCGTTGATTTCCAGAACATCGTCAATACTGAAGCGTTCGAGGCTGTTGACGAGAACATGGGCGCTGTTGTCATCCTTGTGGATCAGTTTCAGGATTTTCGCGGCAACGCCGACACGTTGCAGGTTGGTGGTGGAATCTTCCTCATCGAGCTCACGTACCATGACCAGGCCGATGGCCTGGGAATCCGTTTCCATGGCCTGTTTGATAGTCCGCACCCGGGCCTCGCCATTGACCGTCAGGGGGATGATGACTCCGGGGAATGCCGGACGGGGGCGCAGGGGGATGATGGGCAGCCGCGACGGCAGCATGTCCCGCGCCAGGACCAGACCATCGTCGGGGACAGCCTGAACGTCGGCATCTGTCTCGACCTCTATTTCGTATTCGATGGATTCGTCATGGTCTTCAAAGTTATCGTGCATAGGGCTTTATCACTCCAATGACTGGATTGTGTTCAAAAATTGTAACTCTTCAGCACAGGATCAGGAATTCCATTCTCAGGGACGCTTTTCGCCATCCATGGCGCCAGCGCAGGCAGCATGCCAACTTTTGCTGTACTTATAAACCTATGAACAATAATAAGATCAAAGAAGGGATGTCAACCTCTGGCCGCCGAATTTGTGTCCTTGCGGCAAGGTTGCTGAAAATGAGAGCTGGCGGTTTGTCTGCCCTCAGGATTCAGCGACCGCACAAAAGGGCGAAACTGTGCTATAACTTCAGCCTGGTGTAGAAGAAAAAGGCGTCGATGCCGGTTAGGGAAAGGGTGAACGGAGATAGAATGCATGACAGCTGATGTGACGACGATCGGCGCTGACAGCGGCCGGGATATCTGGTGGGGGCACTTCAGCCCCGGAGCCGACGAGGTCCTGCACTGGTCCGTCGGGCCTGTGGAATGTTCGGTCTGGCGGCGGGCAAAGGAGTGGCAGGTCAGCTACAGCAGCGGCGACTGGCCCGATGACCTGCCATCCTCCGGGGTTCTGCGGCGCGGCGGTGTGTTTGACCCAGGCCTCGGGAATGTGCAGCGGCACGTTTTTGTCCGTACCGAGGCCTCGCTGACCATGGAGCCGACTCTGGCCGATCGCCCGGTGGTGATCCGCTCGGCGATTCCCATCATGATTCCGCCCGGCCAACAGGTCCGCTTCTACGTAAGCACGCCGTTGTGGCTGAAGATCAGCGTCCACGGGCAGCACTATCCGCTGCTGGAAACAGCCACCATCCGCCTGTCCGATACCTGGTTCGGACCCTCGACCATGGAGGGAGAGCTCTGTTACGCCACCACCACCAACGGACGCTTATCCCTCGACGATCTGCCGGTACGCGCCCACCGGGCGATCACGCCGGTACAGATCCGCAATCAGGGGGAGAAGCCCTTCCGCCTTGAAAAACTGAGTCTGCCGGTGCCCTTCCTGACCCTCTTTGACACCCGGGATCATGGCTTGTGGACGCAGGAACTGACCCTGTTGCATGACGACCGTAAGGAGTTGACCCAGGCGGTCTTTACCGTAAAGCCACCGGCACCCTATGCGGACGCTCAGGTCATCGGCAAGGCGCGGAAGTTGGCGGACAAAGGCATGCTGCACCGAACCTTCGGCGCTTTTTTCGGCAGCTGATTATTTTTCAGGACAATCATCATGAACGAAATCTCTTTTGAACAGCTGATCCCCTTTACCAGGGCCGCGGTGATTCTCATTGTCGGTTATCTTGTTGCCGGCCTGGCGGCCCGTTCTCTGATCGGACTGGCCGGCAAGCATATCAACAGGCACCAGCATGTGATTTACCGCCGGTTGATTTTTTACATTCTGCTGGCCCTGGTGGTGGTGTCGGCCCTGAATGAAATGGGCTTCAAGCTGTCGGTGCTCCTTGGCGCTGCCGGCGTTCTGACCGTTGCTGTCGGTTTCGCTTCCCAGACTTCGGCTTCCAATCTCATCAGCGGACTCTTTCTCCTCGGTGAAAAACCTTTTATGGTGGGCGACGTGATCAGTGTCGGCGCGACCACCGGCGAGGTTTTGTCCATTGATCTGCTGTCAACGAAGCTGCGCACCTTCGACAACCTTTTTGTCCGCATTCCCAACGAAACCATGCTCAAATCCGAAGTGACGACCCTGACGCGTTTTCCCATCCGGCGCCTTGATATCCCCATCGGCGTGGCCTACAAGGAGGATACCAACAGGGTGCGGGAGGTGCTGCTGGCGGTGGCCGACCGCAATCCCCTGTGTCTGAATGAGCCGGAGCCGCGCTTCATGTTTCTGGGTTTTGGTGACTCCGCCCAGAATCTGCAGTTGTCGGTTTGGACCCAGCGGGAGAATTTTCTGGAGTTGCGCAATGCCATTCTCTACGAGATCAAGACCAGTTTTGACGACCAGCATATCGAGATCCCCTTCCCCCACCTGGCCCTTTATGCCGGCAGTGCGACGGAGCCCTTTCCGGTGGAGCAGGTGGCGGGGCGTTCAGTCGCCGCGGCCACAGCGCCCGGCGCGGACCCGGTGGAGGTCGAGAAGACGCTTCAGAAGTAGTATTGCAGCCCCCTTTGCAATTTTTCGTAAGGCAGCAGCTGCCGCCACAGATCATGCCCTTCAAAGGACGCACCGTCTTTGCCGGTTGCCAGTTCAGCAAAAAAATCTCCGGCCGAGGTCACCGGCAGGGTCAGTTCCAGCGCCTTGACCCGTTCAACGGCAACCTTCTGATCCGTCGTTAATTTTATCTCACGAAAGGGGTGACGATAGGAAAGGCTCGCCCGTACCGGTGTCTCCCCGTAACTGAGGGTCAGGTTCAGGGAGGACGCATCGAGATAGGGCAAGGCGGCCGGGGTCAAAAACAGCTGCTGTGCGGAGGCACTCAATTCCCAGAATTCAGCGGGCACGTCGGCGTCGCGCAGCCTCTGGACCAGAGGTTCGAGGTGGACGCGGCTGCCGCTGATAACGCAGCTGCGCAGATAGCCTGCCTCAGTGATTTCCTCCTGCGGGCGGCGATGGATGTGGGCACCCCGACTGCGGGCGGCGACAGTCTGGTAGCGGTTTTTGTAGATGAAGGAGCAGTAATTGACAGGCAGCCTGAGCTGCTGTTGCTGGGCGTAGAGCATCAGCTCCAGCGCGGTCAGCTCCGATTCGAGGACGGTGATCTTTTCTCCGTGCAGATAGCTGTAGGGGCGGCGGGCGAAACGCGGCCAGTTGTGCGGGGTCAGGCGTAGCTGATGAAGGTTGAGGAAATCAACGCCGAGCTGATCCATGGCGTGCAGTCTGGTCTTGAGCAGCTCCCGATCTTCTGGCACCGCCGGAATCTCCACTGTAACCGTCGGGATAACACCGACGGCCAGTTCCAGTTTGTCGAGGGCATAACCGAGGGCGCCGATGTCGAAGCGGATCTCGTCGAGGCCGTTGTCACGCAATTGGGCGGCGATCTCAGGGGTGAGCAGGCTGCCGTTGGTGTAGAGCCAGCAGTGGAGCCGGCTGCCGAACTGTTTTTTCACGGCCTTGAGGTAGTCGAGGGTGCGGTTTAACGTCAGCAGGGGTTCGCCACCGGAGAGACTCATCCCCTGAAAGTTGAAGGCCTTGAGGTAGGCGACATAGGCTGCGGGGCTGCGAAAGGTGAGATTGTTGGTGGTCGGCTGGCCGATTTCATCCTGTCGTGACGGGCAGTAGAAACAATCCAGATTGCAGCGGCCGTTGACAAACAGGCAGGACCAGCTGCCAAGAGCGCAGAGACGGCATCCGGGGGACAGGGGCCCGGTGTGGGGTTTGGTCTGATGGCACTCCAGATGAAAACGCGCCGACGCCAGACGGCCCAGCAGCTCATCGCGGTAGGTCTGCTGCTGCCGGGCCATACGGGGCTCGACAAAGTTCAGCAAGGGGTAGATCTCCGGATATTGCTCGCGATTGGCCGTAACAAGCTGTTTCTGGTGGGTTGTCAGGGGCATGGATAAATCTCCGGCAGGTTTTGAGGAGGACTGCATAACTAGCCGTTTTCCCGTGGAAAAACAACATAAAAATGCAACCTTTTCAAGGAATGATTCCTTTCGCTTTTTGTGCGGCTGTGGAATAATGCCGAAGCTTCCCAGGCAAGAAAGGTCACAACATGTCCGAAACAGCACAGCGCCTTTATCTGGTGGACGGATCGTCCTACATCTATCGCGCTTATTACGCCATCCGTCATCTCTCCAACTCCAAAGGCGAGGCCACCAACGCCATTTACGGTTTTACCACCATGCTGCTGACCCTGCTGCGTCAGGAGCAGCCGCACCACATCGCCGTGGTCTTTGACAGCAAGGGACCAACCTTCCGCAAGGAGTTGTATCCCGAGTACAAGGCCAACCGTTCCGCCATGCCGGAGGATCTGGTGCCGCAGATTCCCCTGATCAAGGAGATGGTGCGGGCGTTCAATATGCCGGCCCTGGAGCTGACCGGCTACGAGGCCGACGACATCATTGCCACCCTGGCACGCCGTTTTGCCGAGCAGGGGCTGGAGGTGACGGTGGTCACCGGCGACAAGGATCTGATGCAGATTGTCAGCGATCGGATTTTGCTCCTCGATACCATGAAGGGGAAAAGATCCGGACGCGACGAGGTCATCGAACGTTTCGGTGTGCCGCCGGAGCAGGTGCTGGAGGTCCTCGGCCTGGCCGGTGACAGCTCTGACAATATTCCCGGCGTGCCCGGCATCGGTGAGAAAACCGCCAGCACCCTGATCCAGCAGTTCGGCAGCATCGAGCAGCTGCTGGCCAATATCGATCAGGTCAAGGGGCAGAAACGTCAGGAAAATCTGCGCACCTACGCGGACCAGGCCCGTCTGTCGCGGCAGCTGGCCGATCTGGTCGATGATCTGGAGGTGGAGGTCACCCTCGCTGATCTGACCCTGTGCGAACCGGATCGTGCCGCTCTGGAGAAGCTGTTCAGGCAGCTGGAGTTTACCAAGCTGCTGCAGGATCTTGCTGCCGTTGACGACCCTGAACAGGGGGCTGCCGACGCCGACTATCGCACCGTTTTCACCCGTACCGAGCTCGATGACATGGTGGCGGCGCTGAGCAAGGCCGGCAGCTTCGCCCTGGATACGGAAACCACCAGCCTGGTGGCGGTGCAGGCCGATCTGGTGGGGCTGTCATTCGCGACGGAGGCGGGGAGCGGCTGGTATGTTCCCGTTGGTCACCGCTATCTCGGGGCACCGGAACAATTGCCGCAGCAGGAGGTTATCGAGGTTTTACGGCCGCTCCTCGAAGATGGGGCCTGTCGCAAAACCGGCCAGAACATCAAGTATGACGCCCTGGTGCTGCGCCGTGCCGGCATTGAACTGGCAGGGATCGATATCGATACCATGATCCTGTCCTACCTGACCCACCCCGAAGCCAAGTCCCACGGTATGGACGCCCTGGCTCTGGAACATCTGAATTATCGCCCGACCAGTTATTCCGAGGTGGCCGGCAGCGGTAAGAAGCAGATCTGCTTCAGCGAGGTGGAGGTAGAAAAGGCCGCCCGCTACGCTGCCGAGGATGCCGATATCACCTGGCGTCTGGCCCGGACCCTGACGCCGCAGCTGGACGATGAAGCGTTGCGCAAGCTCTTTTACGAGGTGGAGATGCCCCTGGTCGAGGTGCTGACGCGCATGGAGTGGAGCGGCATCCGCATCGAGGCGGATTTTCTTAAGGAGCTGTCAGGACAGATGGCGACCCAGCTGCAACAGCTCGAAGAGGAAATTCATGAGCTTGCCGGCGGTTCCTTCAATATCAACTCCCCCAAACAACTGGGCGAGGTGCTCTTCGAGCGCCTGGGTCTGGCCAGGGGAAAGAAGACCAAGACCGGCTGGTCGACCAATGTCGAGGTTTTGCAGGGGCTGGCGGAAGACCATGAGATCGCCGCGCGGATTCTCGATTACCGCTCCGTCAGCAAACTGAAAAACACCTACGCCGATGCCCTGCCGAAGCTGCTGCATCCGGCTACCGGTCGCCTGCACACGTCTTTCAATCAGGCGATCACCGCCACCGGGCGACTGTCGTCGAGTGAGCCGAATCTGCAGAACATTCCCATTCGGACGGCGGAAGGACGGCGCATTCGCGAGGCCTTTATCCCTCAGCAGGGGTGGACGTTGATCGCTGCTGACTACTCCCAGGTGGAGCTGCGGGTCATGGCGCACATGGCCGATGTTACCGCCCTTAAGGAAAGTTTCGCCGCGGGCGAAGATATCCACCGGCGCACGGCGGCGGAAATTTTCGGTGTCTTTCCCGACATGGTGTCAGACGATATGCGGCGCCAGGCGAAAACTATCAATTTCGGCGTTCTCTACGGCATGGGCGCTTTCAGCCTGGCCAAGGATCTCGGCATCAGCCGCCCCAGGGCCCAGGAGTTTATTGATGAGTATTTCGCCCGCTATCCGGCGGTGCGGGTTTTTCTTGAAGAGAAAAAGGAACAGGCACGCCGGCATCAGTACGTGACAACCCTGTTGGGCCGGCGCTGCGCGGTGGTCGATATCAACAGCAAGAACGGCGCAATCCGCAGTTATGCGGAGCGTAACGCCATCAACTATCCGATTCAGGGCAGTGCCGCGGATATTATCAAGGTGGCGATGGTCAATATCGACCGACGCCTGCGGCAGGAACAGTGGCAGACCCGCATGCTGCTGCAGGTGCACGATGAACTGGTTTTTGAAGCGCCGCCGGAAGAGCTTGACCAGGTGACAGCCATGATCCGCCACGAGATGGAAACAGCGGTCACTCTGGACCTGCCCTTGCAGGTCGACATCGGTACCGGGCGCAACTGGGCCGAGGCCCACTGAGGCGACGGCTGCCCGGAATAAATAGGACCGGCAGGGACTGTTCCGGTGTCTCGTGCATTATTCAGCACCGGATAAGAAACTCCATTCCAGGGGACACTTTTTATCATCCTGGCCGTTCGACCGTCGCCATCCATGGCGCCAGACGCTCCTTTCATGGGGTTTCCGGTCCGGTGTCCGATGTTAAGTTGACCAGTTACCGGTGCTTTTTGCCACTATCCCGTTTCTCCCGGAGGAACACCTATGAATTCCATGAACTACAAGCGCTTCACCAAGACCCACGCCTACTGCGTTGAACTGACCGATCTGCCGCCGTTGGGGATGGATGCGGAATCCCTGGCGCGGGATATCCGTCATTACTACGCCAACAACCTCGGGCGTGACCGCAACTGTCGGCTGGCCCACTATGCCTACGAAGCGGTGGCCCTGACCATTCGTGACCGACTCATGGAGCGCTGGAAGAATACCCGTCACGCCTATCAGGAAGCAGACTGCCGGCGGACTTACTATCTGTCACTGGAGTTTCTCATGGGGCGGGCAATGGGCAACGCAGTGCTCAACCTCGGTCTGGACGACGATCTTCGCGAAGCCTTGTCGCAGGTCTGTCTGCAGTATGAGGATCTGGTGCAGATGGAACACGACGCCGGGCTTGGTAATGGCGGCCTGGGCCGCCTGGCCGCCTGCTTTCTCGACAGTTGCGCGACCATGCAGTTGCCGGTTCAGGGATACGGCATCCGTTATGAGTACGGCATGTTCCGCCAGCGGATTATCAACGGTTACCAGGTCGAAGAGCCGGACCACTGGCTGGCTATGGTCAACCGCTGGGAAGTAGAGCGGCGGGAGAACACCCAGAGGGTCAAGTTTGGTGGTCGCTGCGAGCATTATCGCGACGCCGACGGGCGGCTGCGGGCACGCTGGGTTGATACCCAGGACGTGCAGGCGGTTCCCTACGATGTGCCGATTCCCGGCTATCGCAACGGCACGGTGAACACCCTGCGGCTGTGGCGGGCCGAAGCCACCGAAGAGTTTGATCTGGGGGAGTTCAACGCCGGTGACTATGCGGGATCGGTGGCGGAGAAAAACGCGGCGGAACAGATTACCATGGTGCTCTACCCCAATGATTCAAGTGAAAACGGCAAGGACCTGCGCCTGCGTCAGCAATACTTCCTGGCGTCGGCCAGCCTCCAGGATATCCTTGATCGCTGGGTCACCATCAAGGCCGCCGATTTTAGCCAGTTTGCAGAAAAGAACTGCTTTCAGCTCAACGACACCCACCCCTGCTGCGCGGTGGCCGAGCTGATGCGCCTGCTGATGGATGAACAGGGCCTGGCGTGGGATGACGCCTGGTCGATAACCCGCCAGACCATGGCCTATACCAACCACACCCTGTTGCCGGAAGCCCTGGAAAAGTGGCCGGTCGCCATGTTCCAGCGGCTTTTGCCGCGGCTGCTGGAGATCATTTTTGAAATCAACGCCCGGTTTCTGAAGGAGGTTGCCCTGCGCTGGCCCGGCGATCTGGAACGGCAACGGCGGATGTCGTTGATTGAAGAAGGTCCGCAGCCGCAGATTCGCATGGCCTATCTGGGGATCGTCGGCAGTTTTTCCGTCAACGGGGTAGCGGCCCTGCACTCTGCCTTGCTGCAGCAGGGGTTGTTCCGTGACTTTTATGAGTTGTGGCCGGAGAAGTTCAACAACAAGACCAACGGCGTGACCCAGCGGCGCTGGCTCGCTTTCGCCAATGCCGGGCTGGCGGAGCTTGTCTCCTCACGCATCGGCGCGAACTGGGTGACCGACCTTGGTGATATCGCACGGTTGCGACCTTTTGCCGACGACGCCGAATTTCAGCAGCAGTGGCGGCAGGTCAGGGACACCAACAAGCAGCGTCTCGCGGAGCTGGTCGCGGCCCAGACCGGAGTGGTCTTTCCCGTAGCGTCGCTGTTCGATGTGCAGGTCAAGCGGATTCACGAGTACAAGCGGCAGCTGCTCAATGTTCTGCATGTTATCCACCTGTACGACCGCCTCAAGCGGGGTGACGACGCCGGCTGGGTGCCGCGCTGTGTCCTTTTCGGCGGCAAGGCGGCGCCTGGTTACGCCATGGCCAAACTGATCATCAAGCTGATCAATAATGTCGCTGATGTCGTTAACAGTGATCCGCAGATCGGCGATCAGCTCAAAGTCGCCTTTCTGCCGAATTATAATGTCTCGGCCATGGAAATCATCTGCGCCGGGACGGATCTCTCGGAGCAGATTTCCACGGCCGGCAAGGAGGCATCAGGAACCGGCAATATGAAATTCATGATGAACGGCGCCCTGACCATCGGAACTCTGGATGGGGCCAATATCGAGATCCGCGAAGAGGTCGGCGAAGAAAACTTCTTTCTTTTCGGTCTGACCGCGCAGGAGGTTGAAGACACCCGACAGAACTATAATCCGGACGCGATCATTGCCGCTGACGAGGACCTCGGCCGGGTTATGCATCTTTTGCAAAACGGACATTTCAACCAGTTTGAAGCACAGGTGTTCGACAGCATCATCGGGGCCATCCGCAGTCCCCGGGACCCCTGGCTGGTGGCGGCAGATTTTGCCACCTACGTGGCAGCCCAGAAACAGGTGTCACAAGCCTATGAAGACCAGACCGGCTGGACCCGGATGAGCATTCTGAACACCGCGGCCAGTGGCAAGTTTTCCACCGACCGCACCATGGGTGATTACAACAGGGATATCTGGAAATTATCAGCGGTTCCGGCACTGGAACCGGAAGACTAGAGCTTTGTTCAGGCGGTCAGGAGAATGGCTTCGGCGACCTCTTTGAGGCTTTTACGTTTGTCCATGGCCAGCTTCTGAAGCTTGCGGTGCGCCTGCGGTTCCGTCAGGCCGCGGCTGACGAGGAGGGCCTTGGCCCGGTCGATAAGTTTGCGTGTTGCCAGGCTGTCCTTGAGGGCCGTCACCTCGTCGCGCAGGTTGGATATCTGGATAAACTGGTGAATGGCCAGATCAACGGTGATTTTCAGCTGCTGGGCATTGAAGGGTTTCATCAGATAGTGATGAACCCCGGCCTCCTGGGCCCGGGCGACCGTTTCCTGATCCGTCGTGCCGGTGAGCAGCACCATGGCCCCGCTGGGCTTCTGGTTGATGCGCCGGGCGGCGCTGATGCCGTCAAGGACCGGCATGTTGACATCCATGACAATCAGCAGGGGCTGATGGGTAACCGCCATGGCCACGGCCTGGGAGCCGTCAGCCGCTTCGTAGAGCTCGTCAAAGCCGTAATCGGTCAAGGTGTCGGCGACCTGCCGACGAATCAGGGGTTCATCATCAACAACCAGGGCTTTTTTCATAACGGACCTTAGAGCGTTAGGCGGGCTGCAGGTCGAAGAACCACAGCCCGCCCGGTTGGAATTATGTCATTTCAAAATCCGGATTAGAAGGAACTCCCGCCGGAGAGCCCGGACGAGCCGCCCCGGAAATCGGGGTAGGCTTCCATGCCGAGCTCGGACGCATCGCAGCCACTGAGCTCCACCTCTTTGCTGACCCGGATCCCGACGGTTGCTTTCAGTGCGAGCCAGACAATGGCGCTGGTCACGACCACGAAGATACCGACAGCGACAACACCGACCAACTGTACCACGAAACTGGCGTCGCCATTAGTCAGGGGGACCGCCAGAGTGCCCCAGATACCACAGACCAGGTGGACTGAGAGGGCGCCGACAACATCATCGATTTTCAGCTTGTCAAACAGCGGGATGGCAAATACCACCAGAACACCACCGATAGCACCGATGATGACGGCCATCCCCGGCGACGGGGCTGCCGGTTCGGCGGTGATGGAGACCAGGCCGGCCAGGGCGCCGTTCAGGGCCATGGACAGATCGACCTTTTTGTAGATCAGCTGCAAGGTGACCATGGCGGCAACGATGCCACCGGCAGCGGCCAGATTGGTGTTGAGATAGACATTGGCCATTTCGATAACCGCATCGGCCGAACCCAGAGCCAATACCGAACCACCGTTGAAGCCGAACCAGCCCATCCACAGAATGAAGGTTCCCAGGGTCGCCAGGGGCATATTGGATCCGGGCAAAGGATTGACCCGCCCGTCCTTGCCGTACTTGCCGGTACGGGCGCCAAGAATAATGGCGCCGGTCAGAGCCGCCCAGCCGCCGACGGAATGCACGATGGTGGACCCTGCGTAATCACTGAATCCCATTTCGCTGAGCCAGCCCGCGCCCCAGCTCCAGGCACCCTGAATCGGGTAGATTATGCCGGTTAAAATAACGACAAAGGCCAAAAAGGGCCACAGTTTGATACGCTCTGCCACGGTGCCGGAGACGACGGAGGCGGCGGTGGCCACAAACACCATCTGGAAGAACCAGTCGGAGCCGGTGGCATAGGCCCCGGAGTAATCGCCGCCCAGGGCAGTGGTATCGTCCGGTCCCCACAGACCGAAGCTGCCGATAAAGCCGCCGTCAACACCGGAGTACATGAGATTGTAACCGATCAGATAATAAAGAATGCCGGCGATGGAATAAAGGGAGATGTTTTTCAAGCAGATGGTGGCGACGTTTTTGGAGCGCACCAGCCCCGATTCGAGCATGGCGAAGCCGGCGGCCATCCACATGACCAGCACTCCGCTGATGAGAAAGGAAAAACTGTTGAGGATGTAGGCGACTTCGGAAATAACCTCCTCCTCGGCAAAGGCTGCCACCGGCAGCAGCAGCAAGAGTCCGGTCAACAAGATAAGGCGAGTTTTCATGGGTGATCTCCTTTGTTTTAAAAGCGCAATTAGTTCAGTCACGGATGCGGAATCAATAATGAAAAACGTTACAGGGAATCCTCTCCCGATTCGCCGGTGCGGATACGGATCGCCTGGTCGATGGCGCTGACGAAGATCTTGCCGTCGCCGATGCGGCCGGTGCAGGCCTCACGCTGAATGACCTCGATGAGGGGAGCGACCTGCTCGGTGGTGACCACCATCTCCAGTTTCAGTTTCGGAACAAAATCAACCTGATATTCGGCGCCGCGGTACAGCTCGGTATGGCCCTTCTGGCGGCCGAAACCGCGCACTTCACTGACCGTCATACCGACCACTCCCAGCTCGCTGATCGCGGTTTTGACATCTTCAAGCTTGAAGGGTTTGATGATGCATTCGACTTTTTTCATTCCTCTTTCTCCTTTGGTGTGAACGACGAAAAAAAGGCGCAAGGAACCAGTCAAGTGATTCCGAGCGCCTTTGCTCGTGCCTGCTCTTCATGAATGTAGGGGTTGCCGCCTTGGCAAAACCGCAGAAGTGTTCCTGCCTTCTCAGTTTTGCATGCACCGTACCAAAACGTGGAAGGCCGGTTTGACGGGGTTTGCCAGTGGTGCCCTGCCGCTGTTGCCTTTTTTTTACGCAGTTGCCTCCGGCATGGATAAAAAGCGGGCAGCGACTGCGGGCGTCAAGCCAGCGATGCGGGCAGGCTCAGGGTGAAGCAGCTTCCCTGGCCGGGATTGTCCGTCACCGTCAGCGTCCCCTCATAGCCGGCAATGATCTGACGACAGAGATAGAGCCCGAGTCCGGTTCCGGTGCCGTCCTTGCGTCGGGTGTAGAAAGGCTCGAAAATCCGTTCTTTTTCATTATCGGGAATGCCGGGGCCGGTGTCGCAGATGCGGATGCTCAGGCTGGTATCGGCGGCCCTGGTGGTGATGAAAATCCTGCCGTGTTTGTCCATCGCCTGGACGGCATTGAGAATCAGATTGATAAAGACCTGCTTGAAGCGGTTGCTGTCGACATGGATCAGGGGGAGATCGCCATAGTCGGTGGCCAGCTCGATCTGTTGTTTTCGCAGCTCGTAGCGCAGCAGCGTCAGGGTTTCCATCACTGTCTGGTTGAGGTCTGTGGGGGCCCGCTGCTCCACCTGCCGCCCTGAATAGGACAAAAGTCCGCCGGTCAGGTGTTGCAGACGTTCAACCTCCTGCTCAATCCGCTCAAGGAGTTCCGCCTGTGCCGCGGGCAGGTGCTCCTGCCCCTGGAGAATCTGGCAGGCATAGCTGATAATGGCCAGGGGATTGTTGATCTCGTGGGCGATGCCGGCGGTCAACCGCCCGACCTCCGCCAGCTTTTCCGATTGCAGGGTCTGCGACAGCAGCTGCTCGAACTCGGTGATATCTTCAACCACGACCACCGCGCCCACCGTTTGACCATTTTCCTTCAAGGGTGCCAGGCAACGTTTCTGCAGTCGTTTTTCGCCGGTCTGGTCATGATGCTGCAGGCGCAGGTTCTGCGAAGCGCCACTGATCAGCACGGCCCGCAGGCGGGCGGCAATCCCCTCCTTTTCCAGTGCCGGAAACAGGGACAAGAGATGCTGCCCCCGGGCTTTGTCGGCAGGAATGCCGCTCATCAGCTCCATCCGCTTGTTCCAGGAGGTGATATTCAGCTGGCGATCGACGGTATACAGGCCGATACTGATACTGGCGAGGATCTGCTCATTGAGATAGTCCAGGTTTTCCTTTTCCCGCGAGACCCGGCACAGATCCCGGTAGAGATGAGCGTTGTCGATGGCGATGGCCGCCTGTCCGGCGAGGATGGTGACCAGATCGCAATCCTTGGAGCTGAAGGCCTCGGCCTGCTGGCTCTCGACATTGAAGACGCCGATAACCCGGTCACGGGCGACAAGGGGAATCGCCATCTCCGAGCGTGCCAGGTCGATACCGGGGATATAATCATCCTCCGGCAGCAGATTGGTGATGACGTAGGGCTTGCCGAACCTGGCCGCCTTGCCCATGATCCCCCGACCGACGGGGATGGGATGCCTGACGGCCGCGTCGCTGTAGCCGTAACTGGCGACAGACTCAAGATGCTCACCGTCAGCACTGAGCAGGCGAATGATGGCGTTGTCGTACTTGAAGATCTCGCGGGTGATTTCGAGGATACGTGGCAGCAGCCGGTCAAGATCCGTAATGCCGGCCAGCTCCCGTCCGATATCGAGCAGAGCGCGGAACAGACGCTCGTTCTTGTCGACCATGAAGGTGACTCCTTTTTCAGCAGATAAAAGATCCTGTGCAGGGATAAAGCACAGAAGGTGCCAAAACAGGGAGTTGTTTCGCGGACTGCCAGCCGACCGGCTTTTTTATAGACGATTAAATCAACATCGGCGGGTTGCGTCCCCGCCGGATTTCGTTCCG
>CALFFB010000259.1 GCA_937958075.1 uncultured Geobacteraceae bacterium
CAACAGAATTTCAGGCACAGGTTCAGGATTCCTGTTCCAAGGGACACTTTGCGCCCTCCCTGGCCGTTTGACTGTCGCCGTACATGGCGACAGACGCCCTTGTCACAGGAACCCTGAGCCTGTGCGGACTGAGCCTGCTGCCGACCACCTTTATGTCTCTTGGTTAGCTCACGATTCCCGGCTGCAGCAGGGTGAGCACCGCCTGCTGGGCAACCTCGGCGCCCAGGCGGATATCCCACTGCCGCGGGTCGCGGGTGCCCGTCGGGTTGGAAATGCCGCGCACTTCCAGCAGAGGCAGGGCAAATTCGGCACAGACCTGTGCCGCCGCCGCGCCTTCCATGTTTTCACAAATGCCACCGGTCCGCCGGGCCAGTTCGGCGCTGGTTTCAGGGGTGCCGCTGCAACAGCTGACGGTGACAAAGGGGCCGACGGTGACCCGGGGAAGAATCTCTCCAGCCCGCTGCAACAACAGCGGGTCGAGGGGATAAGACTGATGAAATACCGGGGCTGCCGTTGCCTGCTGCGGGATGTTCAGCTCGGCAAAAGGGAGAAAGCCCTGATCGGTGGCGACGCCGCAATCACCGTAGATTTCCCTGGTGGCCAGGGCCAGATCACCGTTATGCAGGTCGCTGCCGGGGTAGCTGCCGCCGCAGCCGCAGAGGATAACCGCTGTCGGTCGGTGCGTCAGCAGGATTCTCGTCAGCTGCATGGCGGTGAGCATGGCGCCGATACCGCTGTGACCGATAAGAACCTGCTGCCCGTGCAACTGCCCCTGGTGCAGGGTGGCGTTGCCGCACGGCAGGTCCTGCCGGGACTGGAGCCGGTGGCGCAGCAGGGTGCTCTCAAGGGGGGTCGCGGTGAGGACAAGCAGCATGATGGCTAGCGTTGAAACCAGCCGTGGCGGATCAGGTCGCGGCGCAGCTCACTGCCCTGGTTGCGCACGACTCCCTGATACCAGAACCGTTCCTGCGATAATTTCGGTTCGTCGGGAGGATCAAGACGCTTGGGGCGGTCGATGAGGTTCTGCAGAAAGGCGGCGTCAGGTTCGCGCACAATGGCGGTGATTTTTTCAGCCAGGGGTGGCGGCGCCAGTTCGATCACCATCTGGATGATGTCGCGGATTCTCAGCCCCTGACGGTATTCCCACAGATCACCATCAAAGGTATGTTCGCATTCGGTCACGAAATCGCTCCAGTCAAGGAGCAGGGAGCCGAATTCAACATCCTCGATCTCCAGGGCGTGAAGCTTGCCGGAAATCAGGCCGTCGATCTGTTCCTGCTCCTTGCGGGTGAGAAAAAAGGACAGCCCTTCCTCGACTTCGTACATATCGAGTTGGCTGATGATTTCGTCACCGTAAAGGGTTGAATCCAGGGCAGCGGTACCGGCTTCGCGCAATTCCGGCGGCAGCAGGCGGCGGGGCAGGCCGACCAGGGACAGATGGTCGTGACCGAAGTCCGTCGGCAGAATCAGGTCATCCGAGAAGGGGATCTGTTCTTTGCGGAAAAAATTGCACAGGCGCAGGTGGTTGTCGGTGAAAAACGTGAGGAACTTTTCCTCGGAGAAGAACATCTCCAGCCCCTTGCGATTATTGGCCAGACCGAAGCCGACAAAGCCGTCGTGAATCAGACGGGATAAATAGGGGGCGATAATGCCGAGAATAGTTGCCGTCGGCAGATAGGGAGAATAGAACACCGAGGGTGACAGCTGATCGTCCTGCCGGCTTGAGCGCTTGCTGCTGAAGGTTTCCGGGTCGGGATAATATTCCAGGATAAAAAAAGCCTCATCCGGCAGAAAGCGCGCGAACTGATGGAACAGATCGGCGATGCGCTCCGTCGAGACAACGGCGGTGAAACGGTAGGCGTTGTCGCAATCATCCAGGAGGGCAAAGTCGTAGCCCTCGATCATGGCGGCAGCCTGGGTGCGGCTCCAGGGCTTGAGCCCGACGGGATAGAGATAAGGGTTCGGCAACGGACAATCCTTCAGGCAAGGGGGGCTTTGATGCACTTATGTTATAGCAAACACGGCCAAGATTTGTAACCCCGAGACGATAATTGCCGGGCGAAGGGTCAGGGCTCTATTGATATGAAGCACTTTTCAGTGCTATACAGAAGATTGTTGATTATTTCAAGGAGTTCGTCATGCTCGAAGCATCATCGTCACTGGTCATGTACGATGAAGAATACCAGAGAATTTCGGCGCTCATCGACCGCCTGCTGCGCGAGGCGAACGCCAGAGCTATTTTTCTGGTGGACAAAGATGGTCAGCTTATTGCCGCCACGGGCGAAACCGAGCATCTGGACACCACCAGTCTGGCCTCCCTGACTGCGGGGAACATCGCCGCGACGGGGGGACTGGCCAAGCTGATCGGCGAAAAGGAGTTCTCCATCCTTTTTCACGAAGGGGAAAAGGACAATATCCATATCTCCATTGTCGGCGGGCGGGTGATTCTGGTGGTCATCTTCGATCAGCGCAGCTCTCTCGGGCTGGTGCGGCTGCGGGTCAAGCGTGCCGGACGTGATCTGGATCTGATTCTGGAGGATCTGGTACGGAAAACGGTGGTCCACAACGACCAGAGTGCCGCCATGAATCCTTTTGCCGAAATCACCGACGACGATATCGATAATCTCTTTAAGTAAGAGGCCAGGCGGATGTCTTTCATCAACTATGCATCGCGGGAAATCAACTGTAAAATCGTCTATTACGGGCCCGGCCTGTGTGGCAAAACAACCAACCTGCAGTTTGTTTACAACAAGACAGCCGACAGCTCCAAAGGCAAGATGATCTCCCTGGCGACGGAAACGGAACGCACCCTGTTTTTCGATTTTCTCCCCCTGGCCCTGGGCGAGATTCGCGGCTTCAAGGCCCGGTTTCACCTCTACACGGTGCCGGGTCAGGTCTTCTATGACGCCTCCCGCAAGCTGATTCTAAAAGGTGTCGATGGCGTGGTGTTCGTCGCTGACTCCCAGCAGGAACGGCTCGACGCCAATATCGAAAGTATGGAAAACCTGCGCGACAACCTCGAAGAACAGGGGCTCGATCTCGACCGAATTCCCTTTGTTATCCAGTACAACAAGCGCGACCTGCCCGGTGTTTGCAGCGTCGAGGAACTCAGCAGCCTGCTCAACCCGCGCAAGGTGCCGGAAACTGAAGCCTGCGCAGCCAGTGGTGAGGGGGTTTTTGAAACCCTCAAGGTCATCGCCAAACTGGTCCTGAACGACCTGAAAAAGACGAACTGACGGCAAAAAGATCGGGAAAAGGGCTTGACAAGAAGCAGGCAAATCCCTATATTCCCACTCCGCAACAGACTATTCCCTCTTAGCTCAGTTGGCAGAGCATCTGACTGTTAATCAGATTGTCGCTGGTTCGAGCCCAGCAGAGGGAGCCAGATATTCCAAGGGCTTACGGCAAATCGCTGTGAGCCCTTGTTTTTTGTTTTGTCTGGGGTGACAAGATAGGTGACAAGTTTTTGGCTGGCTTTCGTCACTTCCCATGGAATTAGCGTCTCACCCTATAGAACTTTTATTCGTTGCATGATTCTGACCATGCCCCGCGAATTTTGGCTTTCGCCCCCTGCTGCTGGCTCGATATGGTTTACCTTTCGGGTTTCGCCACGGCCCCCTGAGAAGTGGCTCCCAGTCTTTGATTTTGTCTATTACCACTAAAATCTCCCTGACGCGCAGCCAGTACTGATATTGCGTTCCCGGGGTGTGCTCCCGCAGATAATGCTGCATCAACCACTGGCAGTGCTTGACTTTTAGCTGAAAAATGCCAATCTGCCACCGCTTGTAGAGTATCTCGATGATCAGGGCGTGTCGCTCAATGAGTTTTCTTTTGTCTTTCGTGGCTCGTCCAGTGAATTTGGCCTGCATCAAGATGATGAGTTGATCTTTTGCCATTTTCAAAGTCGAAGGCTTCATCTTCGCCTCCTGCTGCCGATATAAGAAACAGCGGAGCGTCTATCTCCATGACCCAATGCACTCGATACACAACTTCTGGCTTTCTCGTGTTTTTCCAGCGGCACCAATGAACAACCTTGAAGTGGCGCCGAAAATTGAGACAGGTGTATAAGCAATGAACCGACTCATAGAA
>CALFFB010000260.1 GCA_937958075.1 uncultured Geobacteraceae bacterium
CGGTTCATCCCCGCTGGTGCGGGGAACATACTTCTTCTATCATCCGAAAATTATTCGGTTTTTGTTGATCGCATCTTTCTACCAAAAAAACGCTATTAAAACATCAGCGCGGAATTCGCTTAAGCCACCACTCTTTTACCGTTCTATCTGCTGTCGAAGACCCATTTTCATCCAAAGTCAATGAACAAAATATCAGATCCGATTTTTCAATGCGGCTTTCGTAAGATACAAGTTGCTGCTCATTTGCCAGCATCAGTACAGAATCCAGGCTTGATCTTATGAACAGGTCGTAATCATACTCTTCTAAACCTATTCCATTTTTTTGCATCCAAGCTACAGTTCTCTCCCAGTCCTTGACATAAGGTTCCAGTGCCCTTAAAGGCTCACCAACTTCGTCACCTATTAGGATGAGATGCCGTGTCAAAGGATCGGGTTCACCATATTGCGAAATATACCTTTTTAATTGTTGTTTGAATTGATAGGGGGGCATTTTCCCTCCGGTAAAAAGGATACCAGTTTCAGTCCATCCATTTCTTTCGGAATCCTCCGGTTTTTGCCAAGGGTCATGAAATCATAACCGGATTCGGTGTTGGTTGACCACGCCATAACGGCATTGCCGTCGTCAATTCCGATGGTGATATTCTTCCAGATCATTTCGCGGATTCGTCGCGATACCTTGCCGACATAAACGCCCGCTCGAATTTCCAGCAACCATAAAGCCAAACGGCCCCGTAGCCGGTTTGGCGCGTTTTCAACCACGATGACCAGCATCACCTAATCCTTCCTTGTTCGGGATAGCAATTTCAACGGCTTCATCGTGTTTTTTCGGGATCTCCAGTTCTCCGGCCGCCAGAACCTGCTCGATGGTCGGGATAATCCGTTGCAGAATTTTTGATTGTCGAAATGCGTCACGGCAGGCCAGGCGCACATCCCTTTCAGGGTTGGTGGTTCTTTTGGCCGCAACCTTAAAGGCGACGGGAACAACCGTATCAAATTTGAAAATATCGGCAATGTCGTAAACAAACGACTGGGGTTTGCCGGTATGAATAAACCCGATAGCCGGGGCATAACCGGCGGCGAGGACTGCTGCTTCACAAATCCCGTAAAGGCAGGCTGTGGCCGAGCTGAGGCAGCGATTCGGTACATCGCCACTACCCCATTCCGTGTGATCATAGTTTCGTCTTTGCCAGGGCACATTATGCTGTCTGGCCAGCAGCTCGTACATTTTACGGACGCGAACTCCTTCGATACCGCGCAACTGCTCAACGCTCCGTCGTTCAGGCGGTTTTTCCTTGAAACGAAGTTCGTACATTTTACGGACGACCCTGAGCCGTGCTCCATCATCCAGAGCCAGTTTTGCCTGATAAAGAAGTCGATCTGCCCTGGCACCCCCGGGCTGACCGGCGGCATACATACGAACACCAGCTTCTCCGACCCAGACCAACAGGCACCCGACCCGTGCTGCCAGCACCGCCGCCGCATGAGAGACGCGGGTGCCCGGCTCCAGCATCAGGCAGGCAACTCCACCCACCGGTATATGAGTGCGCACACCGTTTTTGTCGACCAGAACAAAGGCACCGTCAAGCACATCAAGCTGCCCTTTTTCGACGAACATCACCGATACCCGATCTTTCATGGGAATCGGCTTGAGCGGTGGTAATATCTGTTCGGCCATCAACACTCCTTACGAACGACGTTGTTTTCTCTCCAGTTTTTTCCGGTTTTCCGGCGCATCCAGATAATTTTCATCGGAGACGATCTTGCGCCCTGATTCCAGCTCCAGTTGTTCTCGGGCATCTCCGGCAATTCGGCCTCCCTTGCGCGATGCTATGCGATTTTCTTCAAAACCCTGGGCATCCTGGGTTCTGGTAATTTCTGTAGTCGCCGCTTCTCCCAACATGGAGAAGATCAGCTCCAGGTCGGTCATGTGGTCGCGCAGATTTTCCCGGTCGAGCTGTTTCAGTTCCTTGTATTCAGAGGGCGTCAAGCCGAAGGTTGCCTTGCTGATTTCTGCTGTAAGAATTGCATATTCGCGGCTGCTGCCGACCTTGCGATTTTTCCACTCATCCGTCAGTTCAGCGCGGATGGCAATGCCGCGCATCCGCTTTTCGATCCAGTCTTCGGAGTAACCTTTGGCCCGATACAGCTCGCGGGTACGAGCAGTTCCCAGTTCCGGGTCTTCGATCTCCTGCACCCGCTCATAACCGACCTTGGCCAGCCAACGCTTGAACGGCTCGGCTTTGGGTGAGGGGATGGACTGGATGATGCGAAATGCATTCTCCGTATTAACCGTTTCAGTCAGATATTTTTTGCCGTCAGTCGATTCCATTTTCAGTTGTCGACAAAGTGTCGACAACTGGAGGCCGTTCGAATCCTGCTCCCGTTTTTTCATACGGTACCAGTAATCACGTGGTTTCTCACTGTCTGTCAAAACGGCAATGAGGTCGACCACAGCGAAATGCCACTCATTCTCAAATAATATGCGTCTGATCTTCTTGTCTTTGAAAACCACCAGCTGCATTGTCATCGCTTCCATCCCCTCTTTTGTTTTTAAATCCGCGCTACAGATATCAGACCGCAGCCAAAGGTTTTGGCTGGGCCGATAGCGACAAGCTACCTTTTGCCCACTTCTGTCCTCACCCTTCGAGGCGAAAAAATCCGTTGGTCTGAGGCAAAGGATATGGGCATATCAGCAAGACTGTCCCGACCATCAGCGAAGTTGGCGACCTCGATCTGTCGTGTAAATTGTTCAACTGGCTGCTCACCAATCAA
>CALFFB010000261.1 GCA_937958075.1 uncultured Geobacteraceae bacterium
AGCAGATCCTCCTTGCGCAGACCGTACTTTTTCATCTTCCGGTAGATGGTCGCCATATTCATGCCGGCTTTCTCGGCGGCGGCTTCGACATCGCCGCCGGCGGCGCCAAGGAGCTGGCGCAGATAGTCGATTTCAAACCGGGCCAGGGCCGTGCTGTAGTCTTTATCGGCGGCGGTTGCTCCTTCGGTTTCGATAAACTGTGACAGGGTCGCAAGGCCGATGGATGCTTCCGTCTCGATGGTCATGCAGGCCTCAATGACATTCTTCAACTGACGGATATTGCCGGGCCAGGGATAATCCAGGGCGGCCTGTTGCGCTTCCGGCGAGAGGCCGCTGACCGCGGTCTTGAATTTGCGGTTCTGGGCGGCGACAAAATGGGCGGCCAGCAGCAGGATATCGGCTTTACGCTGGCGCAAGGGGGGCAGGTGGAGGTTGATGACATTGAGGCGATAGAACAGGTCTTCGCGGAAGGTTCCCTCGCCGACAGCCTGCTCCAGGTCGGAGTTGGTGGCGGAAATCAGGCGCACGTCGACGCGGGTCGGGCTGGTGTCGCCGATGCGCCGGAACTCCTGCTCCTGGAGAAAGCGCAGCAGGGTTTTCTGGACATTCAGGGGCAGGTTGCCGATTTCATCGAGAAACAGGGTGCCGCCATCAGCGGCTTTGAGGAGCCCCTGCTTGTCCGTATTGGCGCCGGTGAAGGCGCCCTTTTTGTGGCCGAAGAGTTCGCTCTCCATGACCGAGTCAGGTATCGCACCGCAGTTGATGGCGATAAAGGCATTGTCCCTGCGCGGGGAGTTGTAATGGATCGCCTGGGCGATGAGCTCCTTGCCGGTGCCCGATTCGCCGGTGATCAGGACCGAGGTGTCGCGCACGGCGACCTTTTCGACCCGCTCCAGCAGCTGGCGCAGGACCGTTGAGGTGCCGATGATCTTGTCGAAGTTGAACTTGCCCGCCAGTTCCTGGCGCAGCTGTTCGTTCTCCGTGCGCAAGGCGTTGTGGGTCAGGGCGTTGCGCACGCGAAACAGCAGTTCATCCGGCTCAAAGGGTTTGGTCAGCATGTCGTAGGCGCCTTTACGCAGGGCCTGGATCGACATGTCGACGGTGGCGAAGGCGGTGATCATGATCACCGGAACCTCGGCGTCCAGTTCCTTAAGCCGCTGCAGGACTTCGAGACCGTCCATGCCCGGCATCTTGATATCGCTGATGACCAGATCCCAGGTGCCGGGCCGGAACGTCTCCATGGCCTCCAGGGGACGGGTGAAGGTGCGCACGGCATGGCCGTCATCCATGAGCACGGCGGCCATCATCCGGCACAGGCCTTCTTCGTTGTCGATGATCATGATCTGTTTTGCGGACATGCTGTTTCCCGTCATTTTTTGCCTAGGGCTGGTCGTCCCGTTGCAGGGGGAGAAGAATCACCACCGTGGTGCCCTGCCCGGCGACGGAATCGATAAATACCTGCCCCTGGTGCATTTCGATAATCTGCCTGGTGATCGCCAGCCCGAGGCCGGTTCCCCGTGCCTTGGTGGTAAAAAAGGGCTCGAAAATCTTGTCGAGGTTCTCTTCGCTGATCCCTTCTCCCTGGTCGCTGAAGGCGATACGCAACCGGTTTGATTCGAGCCGGGTGCTGACGGTAATGGGGCTGCCGGCTGGGGAGGCGGCGCCGGCGTTCAGCAGCAGATTGATGGCGACCTGGCGCAGCTGGTCGGCGTCGGCCGGCACCGGCGGCAGATCTTCGGTAAAATCCCTGACGATGGTGACATGGTGCAGATCGGTATGATTGCCGGCAAAATCGATGATCTGATGCAGCAGGCGATTGACATCCACCGGCTCCAGAACCGGTTTCGGTGTGCGCGCATAGCTGAGCAGGTCCTGGACAATTTTTTTACAGCGTTTGCTTTCCCTTTTTATTTCAGAGATATAGGTGAAGTGCGGATCGTCTTCGGGGATCTTTTTTTCCAGATAACCGGCATAGCCGAGAATCACTCCCAAAGGGTTGTTGATTTCGTGGGCAACGCCGGAGGATAAAACCCCCAGGGAGGCCATTTTCCCCTGCTGGGCCAGGGCCGATTCAAGTTCGCGGTTTTTGCGCAGCATGCGGGTCATGCGGTTGAAGGCGATGGCCAGTTCCCCCAGTTCGTCCTGGCTGTCCACCGGAATCTGCTTGTCCAGGCGCCCCTGTTTGATCTGGCGGATGACCTCGATCATACGCTGTATGGGGTCGGTCAGCACTTTGGAGGCCAGGGCGAGCAGGGCCGTCGCCACCAGGCCGATGACCAGCGGCAACAGCAGGACATGCAGAGCGATACGCCACTTGATGGCGTTGGCGGTGTGGTAAAATTCGTCTTCGTAGCTGCCGACGGCGACGATCCAGTCCCAGGGCTCAAAATAGCGGTAGCGGACAATCTTCATGCGGGCCTTGCTGTCGTGGGTGCCGCGCCAGGGGTAGCGGATCCACCCCTCTTTGGCGGCAGCCATTTCGGCGATAAAGGCGTGTCCGTCGGCATCCGTTGCGTTGATCAGGTTTTCGCCTTCCGCATCAGGGTGAATCGTCAGGGTGCCGTTACGGTTCAGGCAGTAGATATAGCCGGTCTGGCCGACTTTTTTGCTGCTGATCCGCTGCTTGAGGAGGGCCAGGGCCTTTTCCTCGAATCGGGGATCGTCGTAGGTTTCATCAAGGTAGCCGCCGGCGGCGATAATCCAGTCCCATTCAGGCCAGTAGCGGTAGGCGACAATCTTGTTGCGCGGATGTTTATCGCCCAGCTGTTCGTTGATCCAGGGATAGATGGTGTAGTGCACCTGATCCGCGGCGCCGAGGCGCGCCTGCTGCAGCATCTCCTGAATAAAAAAACGGCCATTTTCGTCCTGTGCGCCGGCGATGTTTTCCTTTTCTCGGGTCGGGTGCACAGTCAGAGTCCCTGAGCCGGTCATGGCAAACAGATAGCCACTGCTGCCGATGCTCACCTCCCTGAAGCTGTTGCGAATGGCCTGCTGCGCCTGCTCCCGGCTGGCAAGGCCGGCCTCAAGCTGGCGCTGCTGCTCACCAATCATGGCGCCGGCCAGATCGACCAGGCTTTTCATCTCCTGTTCGACAATCTGCTTTTTGTCCTGGCGGTACACTTCAAACTGGCGGTGATGGCTGTCAAGGAGATCCAGGGTGAAGCTGGCCATGTGATCAAGGTCGGCGCGGCTGACTTCCGTCAATCCTTCCATGGCCTGGCGGGTGGCGACATAGCCGATGATGGCACCGAGGGCAAAAATCGGCACAATAATCAGGGGCAGGATGATAATCAGCAGCTTCCAGCGAATCTTCAGATGGCTCAGGCGCTGGGAGAGGAAGTAGTGCATGATGTCTCAAGGCGGGCCTGCCGCTACAACAGCCCCTGAAGTTGCGCGTTGTCTCTGGCGGCCTGACGCAGGCCGTCGCTGATACTGGGATACACGTGGACCATGGTGCTCAGGTCGACGACGGACAGACCGAAGCGGATGGCCAGGGTCGCCTCGTGGATAATGTCGGCGGCGCGAGGGCAGAGCATCTGCACGCCGAGAATCCGTCCGCTCCCCTGTTCGGCGGTGAGCAGCACGCCACCGAGCATCTCCCCCATGACATGAGCCTTGGGAACCTTCTCCAGATCGAGATAGGTGGTGACGACAGCCAGACCCTGGGCCTCGGCCTGGCGTTTGGTCAGGCCGACGGTGGCAAATTCGGGGTCGACGAAGACCGCCATGGGGGAGAAACGATGGTCGATGGAGTGGTTGCCCGTCGGATCGAGAATGTTTTTCACGGCGATCTGCGCTTCACGGGCACCGGCCGGAGCGATGAGGGGCTGACCGGTGACGTCGCCGGCAGCCCAGATGCCGGGGACGCTGGTACGCAGCTGATTGTCAACCCTGATAAAGCCGCCGGCATCGGTTTCAATGCCGATCTCCTCCAGGCCCAGGTTGGCGGTCACCGGCTGGGTGCCGATGGCCAGCATCAGCCGTTCAGCACTGAAACCGACCTCAGCGCCGTTGATCAGGGCAAAGAGGCAGGTTTTGTCCCCCCGTTTTTCAACCCGCTGGGCTTCGACATTGCAGAGGATCTCGACCCCTTCCTTCTCCAGCATCATGCGAAACTGTTCCGTCAGGCGCAGGTCGAACTCGGCCAGCAGACGCGGCCCCCGTTCGAGAATGGTGACCCGGGTGCCGAAGCGGGCGAACATCTGTCCCATTTCCAGAGCGATGACGCCGCCACCAAGGATGACGACGGATTCGGGAAAACAGGGCAGATGCATGGCGCTGTAACTGGTCAGGTAATCGACCTTGTCAAGACCGGGGATGGGCACCACCCGGGGCTTGCCGCCGGTGGCGATGAGAATATGAGGGGCCTGGTAGTGTGTATCACCGACCTTGACCTCCCGGGGGGAGGTAAAACGGCCGTGACCGCGCACGACGGTGAGGTTTTCCGTGGTATCGACCTCGCGCTGGTAGTGGGTTTCACGAACGGTGACCACGGCTTTCTGCTTCAGAGGCATGAGGGTGCCGCAGTTGGGGGCGCCGGCGCTCAGGTTCAGTCCCCAGCTCTCACCCTTGCGCGCCCCGTGGTACATTTCCGCTTTGTGAATGAGGGTTTTGCTCGGAATGCACCCCCAGTTGACGCAGGTGCCGCCAAGGTGTGACTGCTCGACGATGAGCACTTTTCTGCCGGCGGCTGCTGCGATGCGCGCCCCGGCAAAGGCGGTGGTGCCGCCGCCAAGGACGATCAGATCGTAAGAATGGGCCATAGGGGTCCTTCTTGATTATGGTGTGTGCGCCCTGCGGTCGGAATCAGCCCGGCTTGTTGGCCGTGCCCTGCTTTTTTCTGAGGGCGCAGACCTCGAGCTTGGACAGATAGAGATCCCGGAAAATGGCATTGGAACGCTGGATCAACTGCTCGTTGTGCACGGAAAAAAGCCGGTTGACGTTGTCCTTGATGGTGACAAACTGCTCGGGCGTCAGGTCCGCGGGCAACCTCAGGGTAAACTCCGGTGCTTCGTCAATAAAATACTTTTCGAGAATTTTTTCAAGTTCCGTTTTTACGCAGGCGATCACATCGGGATCTGAGTGGGGCGGGTTGTCGTTGAGGATGGAATCGACCAGCGAACGAATCTGTGTTTTCTGCTGTTGCGCCAGGGGGATGATTTTAGCGGGCATAGAATAAATCCTGTGGCCGTAGGAGGAAGCATTACAGCTACAGCATACAGGAAGCCCTGAGGTGGATGCAAAACCGGGCACCTTTTACGGCCGCTGCCCGGCTTGGTCGAAGCGGGTGCTAAGCGTCGTCAATGCAGCGGAACCATCAGAAAATCAACAGCTTAAAAGCGAACAAAGAGTCCGCCGAAGGGCCCGGAAAAATCGGTCTCGACCTGGACGTCGCTTTCGTCAATCCGCAGATCGAAATGGCGGTAGCCGGCATAGATCCCCGCCAGGGGCAGCGGCGAAAACTCGACCTGGACTTCCGCGTCGAGAAAGTGGTTGTTGCTGTATTCCATGTAACCGACACGTGCCGTTACCCCGAGAAAATCGGCCAGGGCGGCACGGGCGCGCAAACCCAGGGTGGGGATGGGCACCAGCGCCGACTCCTTTTCCGTAAAACGGTTGTCCGGGTTCAGGTTGCGGAAGAGGACCTCGGCATCCGCCACCTTGACGGCCAGCTCCCCGCCGAGCTGAAAGCGCAGGGGCAGACTGTCGATGTTGATGAGATAGTAGGAATAACCGACGTCGTACAGGGCGATGTCCAGATCACTTTTGACCCTGTCATTGACGGCAAAGGTCCTGCTGTTGAAGGTTCCACTGAATTTCATGGTGCTGGTGCCGGAAAAGCTGATGGGCAGGTAGTTCAGGGAAAGGCGGGATTGGCCCCAGTTGAGGGCGATTTCACCGGTCAGGCCGCTGCTGTCGTCAAGGTCCAGATCGCGCTTGACGTTGAGCCGGCTGTCACCGGCTGCCGATCCGGACAGGCTGCCCTTTGGACTGAGTAGTTGATAGCCGGCTTTGACCGCAAGCAGTTCATCAGCGTGGACCGGGCTGAAGGCGGCTGCCAGCAGCACGACCAGTGAAAATACCGTCAGGATTCGGCCCTGCATTGACATGGTATGGCTCCTCGGCAAAAGCGGTAAAAGGTGGAGCAGCGTTCATAGCATGAACCTTGCGTCCCTGTCAGGTGTTTTTACACCGCCCTCGCTATTCCGGTTGTCGTGAAAATGTTATTATGATGACAAAACAAGTCACAATAACATCGGCACAGGAGGCAGCTATGGAACGGCGACGTTTTGTTCTGCTGGTGGCACAGACATGGGTCATGGGTGTGGTCGGCACCTTTGCCCTGCGATCGGCTACGGCCAGTCAGGAGCCTGGTATGACGGAGGACAGGATCAGAGTATATTCGGTCACTGCAGGGGGCTATATTGAGGTTGAGCGGATGCTGCTGAGTGAGGACGCGTGGCGTCAGCGACTGACGCCGGAGCAGTACCGGATTCTGCGTGAAGAGGGCACGGAAAGGGCTTTTACCGGCGCCCTGCTCGACAACAAGGAGCAGGGGGTTTATCGCTGCGCCGGCTGCGGTAATGACCTCTATCTCTCGGAACACAAGTACGATTCAGGCTCCGGCTGGCCGAGTTTCTATCAGGCGGTGGCTCCGGAGAACGTGTCCACCAGGGTCGATCGCCGCCTGTTCATGGCCCGTAACGAGCTGCTCTGCAGTCGCTGTGACGGCCATCTCGGCCATGTTTTTGCCGACGGTCCGCCGCCGACGGGACAGCGCCACTGCATTAACTCAGGGGCCCTGACCTTTCAGCCGTTGTGACGAAAGCCGTTCAAGGTCGGAAGGCTGTGCGGTTGCGCAAAATCCTTGAGTTTGCCGGTGAATCTGTTACTCTCTGTTGTCTCTCATGAAAGTGGTATAAAGGCGGTTGGCGGCAGGGGTGGTCAATGTCCGGCAGTGAAAATTCCCTCAAGGTGCGTGTCGATATCCCCAAAAATCGTTTGTATTGTGCCATCGCGGGGAAAATTACCAGCGACGCACTGACCGAATTTTATACCGATATCCGCTTCGGTGTGGCCGATCTCAGAGCCGGATTCGACGTCGTTACCGACCTGACCCAGTGTCAGCTCAGTCATCTGGCGGCCATCCCGACCTTTCGCAAAATCATGCATTATCTTGCCGGCAGGGGGGTGCGTGAGGTGGTGCGGGTGGTCAATCGCGAGAGCATGGTGTTCCGCCAGGCGATGAACATCACTTCCCGTTTTCAGGGCTACAAGCCGGTCTATGTTGATACCCTCAGTGAGGCCGATGAGCTGCTTGACAAGGCCAATGCCAGAAACGGGTTGCGCTTTCAGCTGCTGAAGACGGAAGCCGTCTACGAGACGGAGGAGGTGACGAACGTCGGCCGGATTCTCGATATCTCCGTGACCGGATGCGCTATCCTCACCCAGGGGAATATCCCCGCAGTCGGGCAGACGTTGCGTATCAAAATTGCCCTGACCGCGCCCAAGGCGGCCGACCGGATGTTTGAACTGGATGCCGAGGTGGTGCGGCCGATCATCGATGGTTTTGCCGTGACCTTTCAGGAACTTGAGGATACGACGAAAAAGCAGTTTCTCGAGTGCCTGGTCCACGAACTGAAACGCGACGTATGAACCTTCAGGCACCGGCCTTATGCTCCGGTGCGAAATAGAGTAGCCGCCAACCGACGCCGGATTTGAACGGCTGCTCCGGTGAGTAGATCTGCAGTTCCCCCTGCGGCGAAACGCCGCCAATAAGAATCCAGTCTGTCCCCAGATCACCCAGCCGTTGTTTCAGCCGATCAAGATCAAACTCTTTGCTCAAGCGGGTTGTCTGTATCGTCCAGCCGTCATTCTGGCGTTGCTGCAGGGTGTAGAAGTCTGTTGGCGGTTCAAAGGCGAAATAACCGCGCTGCTGCACCGTCAGACGCTTCTGCTCCTGCCCGGATTCCTGGTGTGGCGCCAGCTGAAAGGTGCGGTGGTGGCCGAATTCATGCCCCTGGGCCTTGCAGACCAGGGCGTTGTAGTAGTGGTTGTCGGTGGCGCAGAGGAGAAAACTCAGGTGTTCATCCTCCAGTTCGTGTTCGGCGTGTTCAGAGAGGAGCTCACCATAATAGACCTTGATCCCGTCCATGCGGATGGGTTGCAGGCGCCGGTAGGAGCCATCCGCCACCACGACATCGACCTTGAGATTGCGCAAGGTCTGGGCCAGGGCCTGGGTCCAGGTGGAAGCGCCGACGATAAGCAGTCCGTTTTCCTGCTCTGCCGCCAGGGACATGCGGCGGGCCAGGGGGCCCAGGGTGAGGCCATGGGCCAGGACCGTGACAATAATTATCAGAAAGACAATGGGCAGCAGGGCCTCAGCGTCGGGGTAGCCGGCGGCAACCAGCGCCGGTCCGAAGATCCCGGCCGTGGCCGCCGCGACGATGCCCCGTGGGGCGATCCAGGCCAAAAGAATCCGGTCCTTGCCCCGCATGGGCGCCCCCAGGGTTGCCAGGGCGATGGTCAAGGGTCGCACCAGCAGCAGCACGGCCATAACAAACGCCGCCACCCGCCAGTTGAGCAATTCCAGTTGACTGACTTTGAGCTGGGATGGGATGACGATAAACAGCACCGCCAGCAGGACGATGGTGAGATTCTCCTTGAACTGGCGCAGGGGCTCACGCTCGACCAGCTTCATGTTGCCGAGAACCAGCCCCATGACCGTCACCGTCAGCAGTCCGGCCTCATGCTGAACCAGATTGCTGATCCAGTAAGCGGCCAGGACGTGAACCATCAGGGCCGGGGGTTTCAGGTGGGCGGGGACCGAGCCGCGACGATAAAGCCAGCCGGTCAGCCAGCCGCCCAGACCACCGAAAACGGCCGCTGCCAGAACCGCCAGCCCGAGGCCGGATAGCGCCTGCTGCCAGCCGCCGTTGGTATGGGTAAAAAACTGGAAGGTCAGGACCGCCAGCAAGACCCCTGTTGGATCATTGACGATCCCCTCCCACTTCAGCAGTGTCGCCGATTCCTTGTTGAGCCGTGCCTGACGCAACAGGGGCAGAATGACCGTCGGCCCGGTGACCACCAGAATCGCCCCCAGCACCCACGCCACCGGCCAGCTCAGACCGGCGATATAATGAGCGGCCAGGGTTCCGAGCCCCCATGCCAGGGGTGGTCCGAGGATCGTCAGGCGCCCGACGCCGTGACCAACCCGCCGGATCTCGCCGAGTTTCAGGTCCATTCCCCCTTCAAAGAGAATGATCGCCACGCCCAGACCGATGAGTTCCGTCAACTCGGCCTGGGACAGACCCAGCTCAATGATGCCGCTGACGGGGCCAAGGAGCAGTCCCGAAGTGATGAGGACAACAATCGCCGGCAGACGGATCCGCCAGGCCAGCCATTGGCTGGCCAGCCCGGCACCTAGAATAATGAGCAATAACGTGGCAGCAGGCATGGTGACTCCCGGGATTTCGGATATGTAAGACTTTGATATCATACATATCCCCTTCGCTAAATCTGATCGTTGTCGCGTGACCGGTTCTGGCAATGTGTCAGGATCGTGGTGGAAGGGAAAGTCATGGTGCTTCTTCGACCAGGATCAGATACAGCAGTATACTTCTATCGGGCACAGATTCATCAATATATCACCTTTGATTTTGGTATATGTTCAGCTCAATTTCGGGCACCAGAGCGGGTGCCGAATAAATTCCTTAAAAAGACGAGGTCGGTCATGCGATTGTTCAACTGTGGTCATTGTGGTCAGCGCCTGTATTTCGAGAACGTGTCATGCACCCGCTGCGGAGCGACCCTCGGTTTTCTGCCCGATCAACTGCAGCTGTTCTCTCTGGATGCTGCTGGTGGGGAGCAATGGCAAGCGCACGGGGGCGCCGGTGCGTATCGTATGTGCGGCAATTATGCGCAGCATAGGGTGTGTAACTGGATGGTGCCCCTTGCCGACGGTCATGACTTCTGTATCGCCTGTCGGCTCAACCAGACGATCCCCGATCTGGGGGTGGAGGGAAACCTTGATTTGTGGCGGATTCTTGAAACGGAGAAACGACGGCTGGTTTATTCCCTGCTGCGACTTGGTCTGCCGGTTGTGCCGCGCAGCGCGGGTGACGCCGCCCTGGCCTTTGCCTTTCTCGCCGATACCGGACCCCTTTTCAGCGAGCAGGGGCGGGTATTTACCGGTCATGATGAAGGGCTGATCACCATCAACATCAAGGAGGCTGATCCCGCCGAGCGGGAACGGATGCGCGAGCAGATGGCGGAACCCTACCGCACCCTGCTCGGACACTTCCGCCACGAGTCGGGACATTACTACTGGGATCGCCTGATTCGCGATACGTCCCATCTTCAGGAGTTTCGCAATCTCTTTGGCGATGACACCCTGAATTACGGCAGCGCCCTTGACCATTACTATCAACAGGGTGCGCCCCTTAACTGGCAGGAAAACTTCATCAGCAGCTATGCCACCATGCATCCCTGGGAGGACTGGGCGGAAACCTGGGCCCATTATCTGCATATGGTCGATACCCTGGAAACCGCCTGGCAGTTCGGCATCGGCATCCGGCCTAAAAATGCGACCAGCACGGAGGAACTGAGCAGCCATAATTTCAATCCCTACCGGGAAGAGAGCATTGACTCCCTGGCTGAACATTGGCTGCCCCTGACCTTTGCCCTGAACAGCCTTAACCGCAGTATGGGCCACGCCCATGCCTATCCCTTTGTTCTGTCGCCGAAGGTCATTGAAAAACTGGGCTTTGTGCATCGCATTGTGCGCCAGGCCGGTGGGGGCAGCGCCCGCTACGATTGATCAGCCGGCGGATTTTTCTCCCTCACCCCGTTTTGCGGTCCAGCCCCCGATACTGAATGGCTTCGCTTAAGTGAATTGGCTCAATCTGACCATTTCCTATCGGGTTGACAGTGGACAGTGTGGCGCGTACGCTCGCGGATCATCAACGCCTCCTTTGAGCCGCTCGATCACTGATGACCCGTAGTTAGCTTTACCTATGTGCAAAATCGAACCGGAGAAAATGCAATGACTGTCCAACACATATCAGCCTTTTCGAACGGACCGCAGGGAGGCAATCCCGCCGGCGTCGTTCTGTGTGATGCATTGCCTGAGGCTGCCGTAATGCAGAAGCAGGCGGCAGAGATCGGTTATTCCGAAACCGTCTTCGCGGCACCGGTCCCGGGTGGCTGGCGAGTGCGTTTTTTCGCCCCTGAAGTCGAGGTCGATTTCTGTGGCCATGCCACCATCGCCCTCGGGGCGGCCCTGGCACGTCAGGAAGGTTCCGGCATCTTCACTCTTCAGCTCAACCAGGCACAAATCACCGTCGAAGGATGCTGGTCCGAGACGGAATGGGGCGCGTCCTTTCAGTCGCCGTCAACCCGGAGCGGCCCGGTGTCGCCTGCGCTTTTACAGGAAGCCCTGGCCCTGTTCGATTTGGACCGCGAACGCCTCGATTCCCGGATACCACCGGCGATCGCCCATGGTGGCGGTGATCATCTCGTTCTGGCCCTCAAGAACCGGGATACGCTGAGAGCGATGCACTATGACCTGGAAAAAGGCCGGACATTGGCCCTGCGCGAGGGGCTGGTGACGTTCTGCCTGCTTTATGCTGAACAGCCACGTCTGTTTCATGCGCGCAACCCCTTTCCTATGGGTGGCGTCTACGAGGACCCGGCGACCGGTGCCGCGACGGCGGCTCTGGCGGGTTATCTGCGCGATCTTGGCTGGCCGCATGAGGGTTCGATCCTGATCTGTCAGGGCGATGACATGGGCGTGCCCTCGCGCCTGCAGGCGGACATTACCCCGCAGCCCGGTGCAAGTATTCGGGTGTCTGGGTCGGTCCGGCTGATCCGTGAGAGTTAAGGTGTAGAGATGACACCGGAACAAAAACTAGCGTCGTTGAATATCCATCTGCCTCCCGCCCCGACACCAGGGGGGCAATATCGGCCGGCCCGTCTGGTCGGGAACCTGCTCTATCTTTCCGGTCAGGGCCCCAGGGGCGCAGATGGGTCCTTTCTCACCGGCAAGCTGGGCTGCGAAATTTCCGTCGCGGAAGGCTATGCGGCTGCGCGCAATGCCGGGTTGCAACTCCTGTCTGCGGCAAAGGCTGAGTTGGGAGAACTCTCGCGGGTCGAGGCGGTGATCAAGGTCTTTGGCATGGTGAACGCCGATGTCGGTTTTGTCGATCACGCCCAGGTGGTGAACGGCTGTTCCGAGCTGCTGGTCGAAGTCTTCGGCGAGGCCGGTTGTCACACGCGCTCGGTGGCCGGGATGGATTCCCTGCCCTTCGGCATGATCGTCGAAATCGAAGCGATCTTCTCCGTCAAATCCTGATATCAATGCCGTGAAAGTTTCGGCAAGAAAATAATGAAAGCTGTTGGCTATTGGCATATTGGCAAAAGGGGCTGACAATTTCCGATCCGCAGGCCCTGCTGGACCTTGAGCTTGCGGAACCGGAAATGCCGGCTGGTCGTGATCTGCTGGTGAGGGTCCAGGCGGTTGCCGTCAATCCGCGCGATATCAAGAATCGCAAAATCTTTTGACCTCGTGTCAGCGACAAAGCGTGGTTTCGGGCAGCTTGGCAGGTATGTTCGCCTCAAGATCAAGCAATCCGGCTATCCTGCCAGCCCGAAACCACCTTGGCTTCAAGACATATACTCACGCCCCGTATTTCCGCATGCCCGCAGGAAATTCTTAACCGCCCCAGATCGGATCATGGGCAAATTGCTGACGCAACCTCTCCTCCGGCCTCTGCTCCAGGAATTCCTCCCGGCTGAAAGAATACCGGTAGTCGCGGCAGTAAGCCAGGAGGACCTGGTAAGCGGTATTGATCTGCCGGATTCGTTCATTTCCATCATCACCACCGACATCAGGATGATGGCGCTTCACCAGGGCCCGATGT
>CALFFB010000262.1 GCA_937958075.1 uncultured Geobacteraceae bacterium
ATACTGCTGCCACCGATATCGATCCCCAACTGCCGCATCCCGTCCTTATCCTTTCCCTGGTCTATCTATCATCCTCACGGCAACGGGGCCCTGAACACGTCCGCTCCGAACCCGACAACCGATGCCGGTAGCGCGCCAGCAGCGGATAAAGCCTGCGCCCCAGGCCCTGCAGCCCCGACCGACCGGCGATGCCCGCCAGCAGTCGCCGAATACTGGAACCGGGCAACACCTGCCAGACCGTCAGAACGGCGTCGAAGCCGACGTAAAATTGCCCGTCGCCCGTCAGCACGTGCAACTGTTCCATAAGCTCGCGCCGGCTTTTGCCGTAAAAAGCCGGATCAAAGCTGTCGGCGCTGATGTCGATAAAAACAAAGCGTCCATCGGCATTGTGGCGCCGGTAACGCTCCATCTCCCCGACACACAGGGGGCAGGAGCCGTCATAGAATATCCGCAAGGGGAAGAACACCATCATGGCTTGCCCTCGTCGCTGCGGGGAAGTTACAATCAATAAACCACACAGCGGCCGGCTTCTATGGTACAAATAACACCTGTTTGGCGCTGATGATACCACAGCGGCCGGCGGCGACCTACCAAAACACGCATTTTTTACGGGAGTTATGGCGCCGGCACCCGGCACCGGAAAACAGCAACCTTGCAGACAGTCATCCTGACATGAAATCCACCAACGAAGACAACCGCTCCATCTACACCAGTGTCTTTTTTATCGCCCTGGTGCTCCTCCTCCATGTCGCCCTCATCGCCGGGCTGATTCTGTCCGTGGTTCTGTTCAAGGGAATCTACGACCTGCGCTGGTGGATTCTGGCCGCCGGGCTGGTGCTGATTGCCGGGTCCGGCTACTTTTTCTACCGCCGCGTCAAAGCGGGAAAACGGCGACTGCGCGACATCATGAACGATCCGGCCTTTAAAAACAGCAGTCTGGAAATCAGCCTGATGGGCGGCATGGCCACCCTGCGTATCGCCCATCAGGACAATCAGCCCCGGCTCGTCGAAATCCCCCATGAGGAGACCGTCAAGCAGCTTCCCCACAGCTCATCCCCCCAGCTCAGCGAACTGGCGGAACTCAATCGGATGCTGGAACAGGGACTGATCACCAAAGAAGAGTTCCTACAATTGAAAAAGGATATTCTGTAAACAGTCAACTCTTGTTCTACCAATAAAAGCACCCGGATGATGAGACCATCCGGGTGCTTTTATTGCTCAGCCCTCTTGAATCAGGGATTAAGGTTGGGTACTTAAATCATACCCAACCGGCATTTCGTTGATGGAATGGTTATAAACTGGCCAGATGCTCTTACTGCTATCTCCGGGATAATTGCCGAACCCCCAAAACTCCCTCGCACCTGAAGCGCCACTATGCTTGAAGAGCGGGGTTTCTGGATAGGGCTGCACCAGATCGGCCGCATTCTGAAAAACGTCATAATCAACATATTCAAGTTCGAGCTTTGTAGGCGCAATATAAACGGGATCTCCCTGAGGGATTTCTATTGTTAAGCCCGATATATATTTTTTTTGCAACGCTTCATTGTTGTAAACTTTGCTCGTAAGAAAAGGAATACTGGATGTACTATCAAACCCTTGAAGGCTTATTATTGACGTGTCTTTAATTGCTAAACCCGTACCAGTTAAGTCAATATTTGCACTTGCCGCACTATTAAATCTGGCTCTGCCGGAAAAAACAGACGTTATGTCAAGGCGATCTATCGCAAGGCTAGAGTTGTAATAATGAGAAAACTTCAGATCAGCCAAATCGACAATCAAGCCCGTTGTTCCAGTCTGCAACCTGTACTTTTCCCATATACGATTCGCAGTAAGTGGCAGAGGGACATATGAAGATGAGTAAACTCGATTGTGTTTTGAGTAATTATAATTAACATTTGGACTTTGGATGGGACTCACAAATTGGGGATCAAGACTCAGATAAGTTGAGGGCGTTTCCGTACTCATACCATCACAGTAGACTTCAAAAGGCTTGAATACATCACTCCTATAATATACAGCATAATCTCCATCGCTGTTTTTATGATAAGAATTTCTTAAATCATAACAGCTAATTGGAACAACTGGTGCAATATAATTGTTTACAATATTTTTAAGTTCTTCATTGTAGCTAAAAAGATACTTGGGAGACCCTTCATAAGGCACTTCCTTAACAAATTGATTCCATAACGAAAAACACATGTTTGGTGCTTCACATTCTTGATTACACTCATCTTCTTTTTCTGAACCAGCACAATGATTCAGTTTTTTACAATATTCTTGTCCGGATAAAACGAACGACTTGCCTTCAATATCTTCAAAATGCTTATTGGTGGTTGGTGATATGCACATGTCATAGACGGTCTTAAACATGTTCATTGATTTGCTAATTTTATTTTGTGCTGAATCCAAAGCTGACTTTTCTTGTTCTGTCAAATATTCATCAGACCCGCTGGGCGATTTAATAAGGTCTTTCACGGCACTTAAATAGTTCAACCTGTCTTTAACGTCCTCTAAGTTTACGTACTCTTCTGCCAGCAACTCAAGGACATCATCGCGCTCTGTTACGCTAAACGGAAATGAACTCAGGGGCACGTAAGAAGCTTTGTATGCCGAAATAGCATACTTTTCTAATATGTCCTTCGCCGAAGCCGCATTGATCAGAACTTCCAAATCAGTTGTACTTGTATTCACAATATTGTTCATTGCATTAAAAAACCCATCAACAGTTTGCCCTGCCTGCTGCAACTCAGAAAGACTCTTTGGGGATGCCCCCATGACCTCGACATGTATCGATACATCGGTTGACGATTCACTTATCCCTAGTTCATTATAGAAACTTGCAGAAGTTTTAGCCGCGAAACTCTTATTAGAGATTTTAGCTGAAACAGTATTTTTTTCTTCCATACTGGAAAATGTCAATTTGAACATACCGTATATTTTAAAACCTGTTCCGATTTTGTAGTAATATTCATCCCCGCAATATTTAATAAAATTTTCGTAAGTTCCATATTTATCTTTAGTATCTCCTGGAAGCCTGTGGCCTTCAACTTTAAAAACCGGACCCTCCCAGGAACCAGAAAGCAAGACATAGATGGAATTTGACTCATTTTTATAGAAATTTGATAAACTTGTAGAGACTTCATTTTTTGCAATCAATCCAACTTCGGCTTTGTACGACGCATTAGTTTCGTTGTACAAACTTTTTCTGTCTTCTATATATTTTAAAGAATATTCTGCCCTTTGCGCGCCAGGTGATTGTGTTTTAGAGTAACTATCCTCAAAACACATGTTTAGCCCCTCACCGGTGAGGGAATCGTGCCCCATAAGAAAATCTATTCCCGAATGAAACATCACTGGGATGTCGGTTGCCTCAAGGTAGTCATCTTCAGAAAAATCTGAAGAACCAGAAGATCCACAACCAGAAAGAAACATGAATACCAAGACAACCGACAATATCGACATTAACTGTTTCATCACCCTGCCCCCTTTGACTTTAAAACATTGACTGATTCCTCGCAAAATTCAACACAGAAGAATTCCATATCTTCAAACAAACACTGACACCGTGACGAACAAATCATTGACAATAACACATTAGCTTCCGTCAACCTCTAAACATCTCCACTGAGATTAAAACAATATTATATTTTAAAAAAAATCAAGTTAAATTAATCGCCCCTGCGCACACCACTTTCACTCTTTGACAAAAAGTTAGAAAAAACTATATCCTTGCCCATCCACCCGCAGTTTCCTGACTCGCTACCGGCAGAGGGCTCAGCATGATGATATCTCTATGGAACAGACTGTCCTTAAGTTTGCGCCTGTTTGTGGCTTTTGGCGCGACTCTGACCATCATTACCGTTGTGCTGATCAGCCTGCAGTCGAATTTTTACCTTCGGGAGAAAACCAACAGCATCACCAGGCAGGAGCTGCCCCTGCAACTCGAACGGCTGGGCGCGGAAATCTCCCTGCTCCTCTCCCCCAGCCTGCAGCTGTCAAAAAGCCTGGCCTCCAGCAACTTCATTCACCACTGGATCCGGTCCGGCATGCCGGAAGACGGCCTGCCGCAGATCACCCAGGAGATGGCCCAGGTCAACGCTCACCTGCCGACAGCCCTGAACGTGT
>CALFFB010000263.1 GCA_937958075.1 uncultured Geobacteraceae bacterium
TTCATGTCGGTTAACAAGGTTATTCTGGTAGGCAATCTCGGCAAGGATCCGGAGCTGCGCTACACGCCATCGGGAACGGCGGTAGCGACCTTTCCCCTGGCGACAACGGAGCGGTACAAGGACCGTGACGGGCAGCGGCAGGAGAAAACGGAGTGGCACAATATCGTCGCCTGGCGGCAGCTGGCGGAGATCTGCGGTAAATATCTGCACAAGGGAAAACAGGTCTATATCGAGGGGAAAATCCAGACCCGCTCTTACGATGACCGGGACGGCAACAAGCGCTACATGACGGAAATTGTTGTTGATCAGATGCAGATGCTCGGCAGCAGGGACGACAATCAGCAGGGTGGCGGCTACGGTTCCTCCGGCAGTGGCGCCGGTGGCCAGGACAACCGCCGTGACCAGGCGGCGAACCGCAGCAGCGGCAGCCAGGGCGACGCCTATGAGGAGCCGGTCTATAATCCGGACGATGAAATACCCTTCTAGACGAAAAGCTGAACGTCAAAGGGAACAATATCCTTCTGGCCCGCCTTATCGGCGGGCTTTTCTATAGGGTCACACCGTAGCCTCGGATTGCTCACTTTGTGTACAATCAGTTGAAAACAGATAGACGGAGGTGACGATGACCATCAGATGGAACCGTTTGGCGCTGTCAATCCTGATGCTGCTGGTCCCTATGCCGATGGTGCTGGCGGCGCAGGTGACAGAGACGGATAAACACCGGGTGCGGGTGGTTGAGGTCACGCGCGGTTTGGAGCATCCCTGGGGGATGGCCTTTCTGCCCGACGGACGGATTCTTGTCAGTGAGCGGCCGGGGCGGTTGCGGCTGGTTGTCGACGGGCAACTGCAACGGCAACCGGTCACCGGGGTGCCGACGGTGCTGGCCCAGGGTCAGGGGGGGCTCCTCGACGTTACCCTGCACCCTGCTTTTAGTGAAAATCAACTGATCTACTTTTCCTACACCTCGGTGCGCAGGGACGGCATCAGTGTCAATGTGGCGCGGGGGAAGCTGACGGGCAACCGCTTGTCCCAGGTGCGGGATATTTTCCGGGCGGAACCGGGAACCCGAAGCGGACGTCATTTCGGATCGCGGCTGGTGTTTGATGATCAGGGGTATCTCTTTATCACCCTGGGGGATCATGGGCAGCAGCAGCGCGCCCAGCAGCCGGATGATCATGCCGGCTCTGTCATCAGGCTGCATGATGACGGACTGATTCCGGAGGACAACCCCTACCGGCAAAACCCCGACTGGCATCCGGAAATTTACTCCATCGGGCATCGCAATATCCAGGGGGCCGCTCTGCATCCCCAGACCCGCCAACTCTGGACCCATGAACATGGGCCCCAGGGCGGGGACGAAATCAACGTGATCCACGCCGGGCGCAATTACGGCTGGCCGGTCATCACCTACGGCGTCAATTACGGTATCGGTACCAAAATCGGCGAGGGCACCCACAAGCCGGGGTTGGAGCAGCCCCTGCACTATTGGGACCCTTCCATCGCTCCATCGGGAATGGCTTTTTATACCGGTGAGGTCTTTTCTGGCTGGCAAGAGGATCTACTGGTGGGCGCTCTGCGTGGTCAGACCCTGGTACGCCTTGAACTTGACGGCGAAAAGGTTATCGTCGAAGAACGGATGCTGACCAATGAGGTCGGCCGTATCCGCGATGTCAGGCAGGGGCCGGACGGCTTCATCTACCTGTTGACGGATGCCCGCGATGGCGCCCTGCTGCGCCTGGAGCCGGCAGACTGACAGCCCGTGTTGCGCGAGATGGCAGAGATCAGGTGCCGGGATGGAACAATCCTGCTCCGGTCGTGGAAAGTGCTGACGCCGAGCTTACGTTCGGCGTCCTTTACCCAGAGTGAAAAATGAGCCTACATCAGCAATATCCGTTCAGCGCCATCGTCGGTCAGCAGGGGATGAAAACCGCCCTGCTGCTCAATGCCGTCGATCCGTCCATCGGCGGGGTGCTCATCCGTGGCCAGAAGGGGACGGCGAAATCAACGGCGGCGCGGGCCCTGGCGGCCTTGTTGCCGCAGCTTGAGGTGGTGACGGATTGTCCCTACCATTGCCCGCCGGATGATCCGGGGGCCATGCATGATGACTGCCGACAGCGGCTGCTGCAGGGCGAAAAGCTGTCGACCCGCCTGCTGCCGCCACCGATGGTGGAGCTGCCCCTGGGGGCGACGGAAGACCGGGTGGCCGGTACCCTGCATCTGGAAAAAACCCTGCACAGCGGTCAGCGTCATTTTGAGCCGGGGCTGCTGGCGGCGGCCAATCGCGGTATTCTCTATGTCGATGAGGTGAATCTGCTGGAGGATCATCTGGTCGATCTGCTCCTTGACGCCGCCGCTTCCGGTGTCAACCGGGTAGAACGTGAAGGCTTGTGCGTCGTGCACCCGGCCCGGTTCATGCTCGTCGGCACCATGAACCCGGAAGAAGGGGAGCTGCGTCCCCAGTTTCTCGACCGGTTCGGATTGAGTGTCAGCGTCAGTGGCCTGACGGATGCCCATGCGCGGCGGCAGATGTTGAAAAACCGCCTGAGGTATGAGGCCGATCCGGAGGCTTTCATCCACAGCCAGGCGCAGCAGGAGGACTTCCTGGCGCAGCAGATCGTCGCGGCACGGCAGCACCTTGGGGCGGTGCGCATCCCCGATGCCATCTACGGGCAGGTGGTGGATCTGGTGCTGCAGTTGAAGGTCGCCGGTCATCGCGCCGAGATTACCCTGCTCAAGGCCGCCCGGGCCCATGCGGCGCTGCTGGAAAAAGAGACGGTGGAGCAGCAGGATATTATGGAAGCGGCGGTCTTTGCCCTGCCTCATCGTCTGCCCGGACGCACCTATCCGGAGACCGGATTCCTGGAAAACAGCCTGAAGGACGCCTTTGCCGCCGCTGCCGCCGAGGATTCCGCTCAGGAGACAGAGGGCGAAGAGGTGGCCACCGGCGCTGATGCCTGTGATTTTGAGTTTCCCGGAGCGGCCGCCGCCGGCAGCATGCTGTTTGAGACCTTTAAAAAAAAAGCCCGGAACGCTACGTCGAGTCAGGGGAGGATCTCGACCTCCCGCCCTTGACCCTTGCCGCTGCCGCCGGCGCCAGAGTCTTGAGCAGCAGGCACGGACGTTACCGCGAGGCCCGCAGTGGTCGCCATGTGCGCAGCGTTGCCGTGACCAACCCGCGGCGACCCTTTGTGCTTGATGTCGGCGCCACCCTGAAAGCGGCCCTGAGTCAGGGCGGCCAGGCGTCAGCTTCGGCGACCATTCCCTTAACTGTCGATAATGCAAGGCGCAAGGTCTTCAGCCGCCCCCGCCAGTCCCTGGTGGTGCTGCTGGTGGATGCCTCGGAATCCATGGCCAGCGGCGCGGCGGTGCGGATGAAGGCGGCCCGGGGTGCGGCGCTGGCATTGCTGACCGGAGCCTACCAGCGGCGCGACCGGGTGGCGCTCATCGCCTTTCGGGGTGAACGTGCCGAGGTGCTGCTGCCGCCGACCGGGAGTGTCGACCTGGCGCGAAACTGCCTGCGGCGTTTGCCTGTCGGTGGCGCGACTCCCTTTGCCGACGGCCTGCAGCAGGCGCTGCGCCTGATGGACAACAGCCGGCGGCGTGATCCGGGGCTGATCCCGTCGCTGGTGATTGTCTCTGACGGTGAGGCCAATGTTCCCCTGACAGCCGGAACCCCGGTTGTCCATGAGTTGCGGGCGCTGGCCGGAGATCTGCGGGAGCGGCGGATACCAGTGACCATCGTCGACACCAGCAGCGCTGTCGGCGGCAGCAAAACCCTGCGCGAACTGGCCGAACGCTGTGGCGGCGGCTGGCAGCGGATACGCGATCTGGACAGCGGGCAGCTCTATCAGGTGGTGTTGCGGTCGGAGGTCGGGAGTTAGATGCCCCGCTGCAGACGTTCGGCGATGATGGCTTTTTCCTGGTCACAGCGCTGCTGATCCCAGCCGAGCTCTCTGGCCATCAGCGCCAGCACGGATGGCGCTGCCCGCAGGGCGGTCGCGGAATCGAGAACAGCGATGGGGGTGCGCCGGGCGAGAACATCCATCCCCCGCTGCGCCATTTCGAAACGTACGGCGTAGATCACTTCCGCTTCAAGGCCGGGATGTCCTGCCACCAGGGGGCGATTGCTGTCCGTGGTCAGCCCCAGCTCCAGAAGTTGAGCCGCCTGATCCCCATAGGTGCGCTGCAGGTAGGCCGCTGTCCCTTCATTGAGGCCATAGCGCTGCTGCAGGTCGGCACCGCCCAGGGGGTCAAAGTGGGTACTGCCGACCAGGGGCAGATCCGCCGTCTGAGAATGGGCGTGCTGTGGCTCTAAACGGAAGGCCCTGATGGCGTGATCGACGGTATCCTGGGCCATTTTCCGGTAGGTCGTCCATTTGCCCCCGGCCAGGGTCAGCAGACCGGAGGCACTGGTTTTCAGGATGTGATCACGGGCCAGGCCGGCGGTGTCTTTTGCCTGGGGATTGGTCACCAGGGGGCGCAGGCCGCTCCATGTCGACTGGATGTCGGCGCGGGTCAGCTGCAGGTTGAAATAGCGCGCGACGTGGCGCAGCAGGTAATCGATTTCCTCCTCCCGTGGCTGCGGATGCTCGTCAAGGGGCGCCGGTTCGTCGGTGGTGCCGACCAGGGCCCGGCCTTCCCACGGCAGCACGAACAGCACCCGGCCATCGTCCGTTTCCGGGATCATCAGGCCGGTATCGGGCGGCGCGAAGCGGCCGTCAAGGACGATATGAATGCCGCTGCTGGTGGTCAGCAGGGGAGGGGCGGCGGGATCATCCAGGTGCCGGATCCGGTCGACAAAGGGGCCGGTGGCATTGATAACGCCCTTGCCGCCCACGGAGAAGCTATCGCCCGTGAGCTGGTCGCTGACAACGACCCCGGTGATGGTGCCGTCCGTTTTGGTAAAACCGGTCACGGCCAGATGATTGATGACGCTTGCTCCCTGCTGCTGCGCGGTCAGGGCGAGGGCGATGGTCATGCGGGCGTCGTGAAACTGGCCGTCATGATACAGCACCCCGGCGCGCAGCCCGTCGGCCTTGAGCATGGGAAAGCGCCGCAGGGCTTCAGAGCGGCTTAGCAGGCGGCTGTGGCCGACATGTTTCCTGCCGGACAGCAGGTCGTAGAATTTGAGTCCGGCGAAAATATAGGGAACGTCAAACCAGTTGTAGATGGGGGTGACCAGGGCCAGGGGATGGGCAAGATGGCGGGCGTTGTGCAACAGCAGGGCGCGCTCGCGCAGACCGTCACGCACCAGGTTGTACTGACTGCGGTCGAGGTGAGTAACGGCCTTTTCCAGATAGCGGACGCCGCCATGGACCAGTTTGGTGCTGCGACCGCTGGTGCCTTCGGCAAAATCGTTCTTCTCGAAGAGGGCGACCTTCAGCCCCCGACTGGCGGCATCCAGGGCGACGCCGCAACCACTGGCGCCGCCGCCGATAACGATCAGATCGAAGGGTTGATGCTGGTTGAGCTGTTCAATAATATAGGCTCTGTCCATGGGGGCGTATCATCCTCTGGTTGATTGACGTCGTCAACAGGCTTGCCTCTTTATTATACACCAGGAACAAAGGAGTTTTGCCTCATGAACGATCATATCCTGGCCATTGATCAGGGGACAACCAGTACCCGGGCGATGATCTTTTCCGTTGCCGGGGATTGCCCTATTGTCGTGCAGCAGGAGTTGCGCCAGATCTATCCGGCGGATGGCTGGGTTGAGCACGATCCGGAGGAGATCTGGCAGGCGGTGGTGACCGTGTGTCGTCAGGCCCTGGAACAGGCCCGCAGCAAGGGGATCAAGGTAGCGGGGATCGGCATCACCAACCAGCGGGAGACAACCGTTGTCTGGGAACGCAAGACGTCCAGGCCGATCTATAATGCCATCGTCTGGCAGGATCGGCGCACGGCGGATTTCTGTGATCAGCTCCGTGCAGCCGTCGGTGACGAGGCGGTCGCCGCCCGGTCGGGACTTTTGCTTGATCCTTATTTTTCCGCCACCAAACTGCGCTGGATTCTCGATGAGGTGGCCGGGGCGCGCAGTAGCGCCGAGGCCGGAGAGTTGGCCTTCGGCACCATCGATTCCTATCTGCTGTGGCGACTGACGGGTGGTCGGGTCCATGCCACGGATGTCACCAACGCCTCGCGCACCCTGCTGTTCAATATCAACACCCAGCAGTGGGATGACGAACTGCTGCGGCTGCTGGAGATTCCTGCTTCCCTGCTGCCTGAGGTAAAAGACTGCGCTGCCGATTTCGGCATGACCCATCCCGATCTGTTCGGCAGCTCCCTGCCCGTGGCCGGTATCGCCGGTGATCAGCAGGCGGCGGCCATCGGCCAGGGGTGCATCTCCAGCGGCATGATCAAGAGCACCTATGGAACCGGCTGTTTTGTGCTCCTGAATACCGGTGAGACCGCCTGTCGGTCGCGCCATCGTCTGCTGACGACCCTGGCCTACCGGGTTGGCGGACAGACCGCCTATGCCCTGGAAGGATCCATCTTTGTTGCCGGGGCGGCCATCCAGTGGATTCGTGACGGCATCAAGCTGATCGGCTCGTCGGCCGAGGTCGAAGGGCTGGCGCAGGGGCTCGACTCCAATCGGGGCGTGTACATGGTGCCGGCCTTTACCGGTCTGGGCGCCCCCCACTGGAGTCCGCGGGCCCGTGGCGCGATTTTCGGCCTGACCCGGGATACGGGTATCGCCGAGATCGGGCGGGCGGCGCTGGAGGCCGTCGGCTATCAGACCCATGATCTGATGACGGCGATGCGCGGTGATGTTCGCGCCTCCTCGTGGACGTTGCGGGTTGATGGCGGCATGGCGGCCAACAACTGGTTCCTGCAGTTTCTGGCGGACGTACTGGCCGTGCCGGTGGAACGACCGCAGAATACCGAGACAACAGCCCTGGGTGCCGCCTGGCTGGCGGCGATTCAGCTGGGGCTGCTGTCGTCACTGGCTGAGGCGGGCCGGCACTGGCGGCGCGACGCCCACTTTGCGCCGCGCCTGGAGGAGGCCCGGCGGCGGCAGCTGCTCAAGGGCTGGGACAATGCGGTGGCGCGGGTGTTGCTGCAGGATCAGCCGTAGGGACATCGCCGGTGTCGGTCAGGCTGGCGCTGATACCTTGCGCCTCATTTTTTCCTGGCGCAGATCAGCAGTTTGCTGCGGGGATATCTGATCACCGCGGGAACGGGCAGCAGTTCAAGACCGATGTCCGTGAGCAGGGAGTCCAGCTGGCAGCGGGTGAAGATCTGTTTGTGGCCGTAGAGGGCGGTGGAGTAGAAAGCGGACAGGAACAGGGGCAGTCTGCCGCCGCTCAGATCGTGGAGCCACTGGCTGAAACGGTAGCTGAAAACCTCGCGATCCGGGGTGTCAAGACACAGCAGACCACCCGGTTTGAGCAGGTTGACGGCGTCTTCCAGGGTCCGGCGGGGATCATTCACATGCTCGATGACATCCCACAGGGTGATCAGATCAAAGGTCGCGGCCTGTTCACGCTGCCAGCTCGGGGCATGAACCAGGTCGGGGCTCAGCTCCAGGTTCCAGGTGTCCCGGGCATAGGCCCGGCGCAGGTGACTCGGTTCGATGCCCACGGCGGTGGCCCCCAGCTGCCGCAGCAGCAGAATGAATTGTCCCAGTCCGGCACCGATATCGAGGGTTCTAGCGGCCGCCGGTGTCATCACCGCTTGTACCAGCTGCAGGCGCAGGGCGTTCAGGTGCGTGCCTTCGTCGAGGCGGGCCTCGATGTAGCGGCGCCCCTGAGCCGTCAGGGGGGAGGCCGCTGCGGGGGTGTTCTCGTCGAGATGGTCCAGATAATGGAAGTCACACGCCGGACAGCG
>CALFFB010000264.1 GCA_937958075.1 uncultured Geobacteraceae bacterium
GCAGGAAAAAATCGCTATCATATCTTCAGCTGCGCACAAACGTCTGAAACCTAGTTCTTTAACAGTTAAGTTCAAGAAACCGATCATTGTGCTATGAAGAAACACCAGGTCAACATAAACAGCAAAGCCTCTTTAAGTCTGCTTAGATCAATGTCTTCCAGAAGGTGGCTGGTCGGGGCATATATTATTATGCTGCTGATACTGACTGCGATGCTGACGTATGAGCATCGCCATAATACGGAATGGGCAGTTCAGTATTCAGAAAACCTGGTTGGTGTTCTGGAAGCGCGTTTGAATGGTAAGCTTCGGCAGGTTGACGGGGCGCTGCAGTTCGTTGCCGGTAATCTTGATCTGATTGAGAATGAGCTTGCCGAGGCACGCGGTGCTTCGGAGACAGGAAAAATCCTGAGTCGCCATCTGTTTGAGTTGAAGACGAGCTTCCCTGTTATTGATGAGCTCTTTGTCTTCGACGCCACCGGCAAGCTTAAGTACTCTTCGCTGGCCTCAGGACGCCCTGCTGATATTTCAGACCGCCCTCATTTTCAGGTGTTAAAAAAACATTCCGAGCGGGATGTGTTTTTCTCCGATGTTATAACCGCCCGTGCTACCGGTCGTCAGTCTATGGCTCATTTGCGGGCGCTGCGTGGTTCACAAGGGGAGTTTTCCGGCGTAGTCTCGGCTCTGGTATCAGTCGAAGCCTTCAGTCAATCTCTGGCTGCTGTTGATGCCGGTCCTGGTGGTGTTGTGCTGCTCAGACGTAAAGATACATCTGTCCTGATTGCCCGCCAACCACGACTCAATGAAACCGATTTCAACCAGCCTTTGCCGGAAGACAACCCCATCAGGCAGCGCATTGCCGCGGGGGAGCGTCAGGGCGTTATTGCCTATACCGCATCAACCGATGGGGTCAAAAGAATCGCCAGCTTCAAAGTGTTCGAAGAGTACCCCTTTTATGTTCAGGTGTCGCTGGCCAGAGACCACTATCTGCAGGCGTGGCGGCAGTTGCTCTGGTTTGCCATTGTCGTTGCCGGCTTGCTGTCAGGGGGCTTTTTGTTGATCTACCGTCAGTTACGAACAGGCGAAGCAGCTCAACAGGCCGCCCAGGAAGCGCTCCAGCAAAGTAACCGTAAACTGTCGGATTTTAACCGCGATGTTGAGGCCTTTCTTGAGTCGACGACGGATTTTGTCTATTTCAAGGACGCCCAGCGCCGGATTCGTTTTTGCAGCCAGGCCATGGCGCGGATAACCGGTCATGTCAGCTGGCAAGAAATGATCGGCAAGCATGATCGTGAAATTTTCCCCCCTGATACCGCAAAAATATACGAGGAGGAGGAAAATCCCGTGTTCGAGAAAGGAACTGCGCTGCTCAACAAGGTTAATCCCTATTACGACGAACAGGGTAATCTGGGTTACGTACAGACCAATAAGTGGCCCCTGCTGGACACGGGCGGTCAGGTTGTAGGTCTGTTCGGCATCAGTCGGGATATCACTGCACACAAGCGGGCTGAGGAGGCTCTGTGTCAGCAAGGTATCATGCTGGCGCGCTCCAACACCGAACTGGAGCAGTTTGCCTATGTTGCCAGCCATGATCTGCGCCAGCCCCTGCGCATGATCAACAGCTATCTGCAACTGCTTGATCGCAAACTTGCTGACACCCTTGATGATGATACCCGTAAAATGATGGAGTTTGCAGTTGATGGTGCCGTACGCATGGACCAGATGCTGCAGTCCTTACTTGAGTATTCGCGTGTTGGCCGTTCCGGCGAACCCATGACCCTGCTCGACAGCCGTTTGGCGGTGGATGAGGCCCTGCATTTTCTGTCACCGGCTATTACTGAAGCTGGAGCCAGCATTGAAATTGAGGGCACCTGGCCACAGGTTTACGCCGCCCGCAATGAATTCACCCGCCTGTTGCAGAATCTGATCTCTAATGCTCTCAAGTTTTATGCCCCTGAACAGCCCCCGCTGGTCAGTATCGAGAGTGAAATAACAGAAGATGGTTGGCAGTTCTGTGTGCGCGATAACGGTATTGGTATTGATCCTGAACAGCAGGATCGCCTGTTCAAGGTGTTTCAGCGCCTGCATACATCTGATCAGTATCAGGGAACCGGCATCGGCCTGGCTGTCGCTCGCAAGATTGTCGAACGTCACGGCGGCCATATTCGGGTTGAGTCGGAAGGAATCGGCAAAGGCAGCTGCTTCTGTTTTGTTCTTCCGAGTCAGCATAAAATACGGAACAGCTTATGAAGAGCTTCTTTAATTTCGGCCATTTCAACCGAAGTGCCTTGACGGCGCTGTTGGCGTGGTCTTGTGCCATGGGCGGCTTGCTGGCCTGGGATATCCAGACTGTCAGGAAGCATACCAACGAGCTTGCGATTAATGATGCCCGGAGTAACTTCAATAAGGATCAGGTGTTTCGTCTGTGGGCAACCCGCCATGGCGGGGTTTATGTACCGGTTGATCAGAGGACACAGCCGAATCCGGGATTGGCGCATGTACCCGAGCGCGATATCGAAACGCCGTCCGGTATCACGCTGACCCTGATGAACCCCGCCTATATGATGCGTCAGTTTGTCTCTGAATTTGATGAACTCTTTGGAATCAAAGGGCGGATTACCAGCCTGAACCTGATATCTGAACTCAACGCCCCTGATGAGTGGGAAATTAAGGCGCTGCACCGCTTTGAACTGGGGGAGGAGGAAATATTTGAATTTACATCCATAGGTGATGTTCCTTATTTACGTCTGATGCGACCGATGATGACTGGCGAAGGCTGTCTTAAGTGTCATGCAATTCAGGGGTATAGTGAAGGAGATGTGCGCGGGGGTGTCGGGGTTTCCATTAATATGGAACCCTACCTGGCGAACATGTATGATGTTATTCGTTTTCGGACAGGGATTTATACATCCTTATGGCTGGTTGGAATTGCGGTTGTTCTTGTTATTTTTACCCTGCTGAAGCGACGGTTCGACGAGCAGGAACGTGCAAGTGCGCAACTTCGCCACCAACAAGAGATCACCCAAGCCGCTTTTAATGATCTCCAACGACTTTCTGAGGTCATGGCGCATCATTTTCAGGAACCGACCAGGCGGCTTGCAAGCTTTTCAGCCCGCCTGCTTCAGTCAACATCTTATGTTACGGACAGGGACAGCCGACTGTCCCTGCAGTTTATTGACGAACAGTCACGGCGTCTGGCGGATCTGGTGCGGGCCGCGCAGCAATATCTTGCTCTTAATCACGTTAATGACATTCGAATGGTTGAGAAAGAGCAGGCCGGTGCGGCAACGAGCGACGATATCCTGAATGAGGTTGTTGTCGAAAGCGGCGCCGATGCGGTCGCAGCTGAGATCAAAGTAAGCCGGCCGCTGCCCCAGGTCGTGCTTGCGCCGAAGTACCTGCGCCAGTTGTTTTTGGTTCTCATAGAAAACTCTGTTCGATATCGCCACCCTGAGCGCCCCTTGCGGATCGAGGTTGATGCTGTGGTAGACAGTGACCGTGCCTGTTTTCGGTTTGCCGACAATGGCAGTGGCATTAGCGAAGAATATCGCGAACAGGTTTTTGATCTGTTTGCCCGGCTGGTTCCGAATCATATGCCCGGAACGGGAATAGGGCTGGCTCTGGCGCGAAAAATTGTCTATCGCTGTGGTGGGCGTATTACTATTGAAGATGGTTTAGGCGGTGGCGTTTGCGTTGTTTTCGATTTGCCTGTAAAGGGAAAAAGATTATGGATTCAAAAGATTTGACAGTACTGTTGGTGGAGGATGAACCGGCTGATGCCCATCTGGTGCGTCTGGCTTTTAAAGAAGGGCAGGTGCTGGTTGATTTGCATCATGTTCAGGACGGCGTCGAAGCCTTCGCTTTTTTACTTCGTGAAAAGGATTATGCCAAGGTGCCGCGACCGGATCTTATTCTGCTCGATTTGAATATGCCGCGCATGGATGGTCGGCAGTTTTTAAAGAAAATCAAGTCCGATAATGCGCTCCAGGATATTCCGGTGGTGGTTATGACCACTTCTGACGCTGAGACAGACATGCTTGAGTGTTATCGCAGTTCTGCTGCCGGGTTTATTGTCAAGCCCGTTGATATCGATGAATTTATCAGGACCATGCGGGGCTTGGGTGATTATTGGATAAAGATTGTCAGTCTGCCGCATGCCCATCGCCCGGAAGCCTTTTCATCGTAACAGGGGATACTTAAAGGCTGAACGTGCTAAATGATTTAACCCCTTTGGTAGAATTTCAAGGACATGAATAAAATTACAAACATTTCGGTTTTGTTGATCGAAGATGAACCGGGCGATGCGGATTTACTGAGGCTGCAATTGCAGGAAGATCGGCGCAGCACCTATGAAATTAACGGGGCGGCCTCTCTCGCGGCGGCAAAGCAACAGATGGACAAAGGGCTGGTTCCCGATATTGTCCTGCTCGATCTCAACCTGCCAGACTCCATTGGCCCCCGGACGGTACAGTGCTGTCGTGAATTGACCGATGCCCCCATAGTGGTTTTGACCGGGCTCGACAGTATTGACGCGACCTCTGTTGCCATTGAATCGGGTGCCGACGATTATCTGACCAAGGGTGGTGATGCGAATGCCCTGCATCGCGCGATTCATTATACCCTCATGCGTCATCACCGTGATGTTGATATGCGGCTTGCCGCTACGGTCTTCAGTCATGCGCGTGAGGGTGTATTTATTACTGATGCGCAAGGGAACATTGCCGATGTCAACGAGGGTTTTTGTCAGATAACCGGTTACTCCCGCCAGGAAGCTATCGGCCGTAATCCTCGGTTTCTGAAATCCGGCCGGCATGACCGTGAATTTTATACCGAACTCTGGACACAACTCTTGTTGCATAATCACTGGTCGGGTGAAATGTGGAACCGACGTAAAGATGGTGAGCTGATTCTCGAACAGGTTTCAATCAGCGTCGTTCGCAACCAGCGCGGAGATGTTCACAACTTTGTGTGTTTTCGTACCGATATTACCGAGCGTAAAGTCATCGAATCAGCCTTAAAGCTGAAAAGTGAGGAAATGGAGCGCTTTATCGGTATTGTCTCCCATGATCTACGCAGTCCGTTGATCACCATACAAAGCTTTCTTGAGCTTATTGAAAAAGCCATACCCTATGAGGTGCACCAGCAAATAGACCGGGATCTTGATTATATCAAGGGCGCGACAGAACGCATGGATCAGTTGCTCTCGGCGTTGTTGCAGTTTACCAGGTTCGATCAGGCGCAAACATTGCCGCGTGCCAAAGCGTTCAGCGCCATTATTGGAGAAACCCTGTTAGTGCTCAACGGCCTTATCAAAATGTATGATGTCGAGATTATCGTTGAGCCATCACTGCTGATACTCCACGGAGATATTCTGCAACTGGGGCAGATCTGGCAAAATCTGATCGAAAATGCTGTGAAATACCGGAGCAGTCAGGTCAGGCCGACAATTGAAATCGGCACTCTGAGTCAGCAGGGGGAGAGGGTCTTTTTTGTGCGCGACAACGGCATCGGCATCAAAAAAGAAAATCTTGATCGGGTGTTTGATTTGTTTGCCCAGCTTGACAGAAGCAATGAGGGAGCCGGGCTGGGGTTGGCCCTGGTCAAAAAAATCATATCTTTGTATAACGGGCGCATCTGGGCGGAATCCGAGGGCGCAGGAAGAGGCTCCTGTTTTTACTTTACCCTGCCTTTAGCAACTGTTTAAGTTGCACCTCCACCAGCGGTAGCGTTGCTTTTGGTTTCTCCTTCCCCAGATCCTTCACCGCACGATATGGGAAGCCCGAATTTAATAGTGCTCGGCCTCGTGTTACCGTGTCATCAGGGGATCCGTCAGTCCGAGAACATAGACGGCCACAAGCCCGAGGGTTCCGGTGACGATCAGGTAGTAGAGGGTCGGGATGATCGTCAAACGCAGGGTTCGCCCTTCCTGGCCGAGGAGTCCGACCGTTGCCGAGGCCGCCACCACATTGTGGATGGCGATCATGTTCCCTGCTGCGGCGCCAATGGCCTGGAGGGAGACCATGACTGCTCCCGACACGCTGAGGGCGTTGGCCACCTCAAACTGAAACTGGCTGAGCATCATGTTGCTGACGGTGTTGGACCCGGCGATGAAGGCCCCGAGACCACCCATCATCGGCGCGAAAAGCGGGTAGATCGGGCCGAAGGTCTCAGCCGCAAAACCGGCCATGGCCACCGGCATGGATGCCAGCTCGGCGCTGTTGACGCCGGAGTTGATCAGAATCCGCACCATGGGAATGGTGAACACCAGGACAAATCCCGCCCCGATCAGGGTTTTCCCCGACGCTGTCGCTGCGGCGGTAAACTCGGAAATCTTCATCCGGTGCAGCAACAGGGTCACCAGACAGACAAAAAGCAAAATGCCTCCGGGCAGATAGAGGGGTTCTATGCTGGCGCTGACCCCCGCCTCGCCAAGGATGTTCTTCCAGCCGAAGGATAAACTCAACAACGCCCCTTTCAGCTCGGCAAAAACCCGACTGGCAACAAGAATGACCGCCACCAGCAGATAGGGGGTCCAGGCCATGGCCAGGGAGATTTTGCGTTCATCGGGCCTTGGTTTTTTCGGGGTGATGGTGCCGAACCAGGCCTTTGGCCACTGCTCTTCCGGAGCGAAATCCCAGGCTGTGGTCGGCAGCAGAAAGCCTTTTTTTGCTGCCGGGACGGTGATGCCCATGCCCACCAGGGCGCCGACGATGGACGGAAATTCCGGCCCCAGGAAGATCCCCGTCAGGGCGTAGGGGACGGCGAAGGCCAGCCCGGTGAAAAGGGCGAAGGGCGCCATTGCCAGACCTTCTTTCCAGCTTTTGTTCCTGCCGAAGAACCGGGTCAGCATGGTCACCATCAACAGTGGCATGAAGGTCCCGGCCAGGGCATGGCCGATAGCCACTTCCGAGGTGATCAGCTGGAGAAAAGCGTCCCAGCTTGAAGCGTTTGCCGTGAGCTGTTGGCTGATAGCGGTGTGGTCAAGACCATTGGTGACGCCGATGAGGATCGGGGTGCCCACGGCACCGAAGGAGACAGGTGTCGACTGAATCATCATTCCGACCATAATAGCGGCCAGAGCGGGGAAGCCGATGGCAACCAGCAGGGGGGCGGCGATGGCCGCCGGGGTGCCGAATCCCGATGCGCCTTCAATAAAACAGCCGAACAGCCAGGCCAGGATGAGGGCCTGTACGCGGCGGTCCGGACTGATGCCGGTAAAGCCGGCGCGGATGGTGGAGATGGCACCGGAATTCTGCAGGGTGTTGAGCAGCATGATGGCTCCGAAAATAATCCAGAGGACTGCAGCTGTCACAATCATCCCCTGCAGGGTTGAGGCAACCACACGATTGAAGCTCATTTCCCAGAAGGACAAGGCAATGCCCGCTGCTGTCAGATAGACGACCGGCATGGCGCGGCGAGCCGGCCAGTGCAGGCCGACAAGCAGTACGGCCGCGACAATGATCGGTGTTGCTGCAAGGAGCGCCTGGATCGCTGATGGCATAATAAAACCTCTCTTTTTACGGATGGGGTTACCGGGCCTTCAGAGAATTCCGCGGTGCTTTTCCTGAGACGCCGGGTGGCAGTCGAAGCCTGTTTGTAAACGTTGTGGCGGGGACACTATAATCAAAACAGAACACATGGTAAAGAGGTAAGGCCAATAAATAGCCTGACAAAGACGGTGGAGTGTTTGCGGCAAAAGATTGTGTCGGGTCGCCGGGCGCTGACAGGGACAAAACAGAAAAACAGGGAAAGTCACGACAGAAAAGGCGATTGAATCCAGGCGGCAATCTGGCTATACTGTCTGACTTTTATTCGT
>CALFFB010000265.1 GCA_937958075.1 uncultured Geobacteraceae bacterium
CTCTGGTATCTTTAAAAAATCCCCCTCAATCCCCCTTTGATAAAGGGGGAGGCTACAATCTTCCCCCCCATTTTTCTTCCCCCCCTTTGGTAAAGGGGGTCAGGGGGGATTTGCCTACCCCTCTCCCACCGGCAGGCCCAACTCCACACAGGCACCACCCCGGTTGCGATTGCGGGCGCGGGCGAATCCTCCATGGGCGGTCATGACCTCATGAGCGATGGCAAGGCCAAGTCCCGTGCCTTTGGCACGGGTACTGAAAAAAGGCTCAAACACCCGCTGCAGGTCCTCTTCGGCAAAACCCGGCCCGTCATCCTTGACCTGAAACAGCAGGTGTTCATCGCGCTCTTCCAGCGTCACCTGAACGCTGTCCCTGCTCATCTCCAGGGCATTGCGCACGACATTGAACAGGGCACGTTCAAGCAGGGCGATATCACAACGGACAACGCGCTCCAGGCACCCCTCCCCCATGTCGGTGATGACCCGCACCCGGTCGCTGAACAGGCGCAGGCGCTCGGACAGGTTGGCGACCAGGTCCACCACCAGCAAGGCGTCAAAGGCCGGCGTGCGCGGCCGGGCATACAACAGAAAATCCTCGACCAGGGTATTGATGCGCACAATCTCTTCATCGATATAGCCGACCAGCTGGGCCTTGACGGCGGGGTCGACAGGCTCGGGCTTGCGCAGCAGGCTGAGGCTGCCCTTGATCACGGTCAGGGGATTTTTGATTTCGTGGGCGACGATCATGGAAAACTTGCCGACCTGGGCGAAAGCCTGCTGCCGGGCCATGGCGGCGTGGGCCTCGCGAATCTGCTGCCGTTGTCGCTGCAGGGCATCGAGCATATCATTGATGGCACCGGCCAGGGTCGCGGTTTCGATGAGCAGGCCGCCGCCGGCCCGAACGTTGATATCTCCCTGCGAAACCAGTCCGGCGACCTTGACCAGATCCTGCAAAGGAGCACTGATGGTACGGGCCAGCCGCCAGTACATGACCACCGGCACCACACACAGCAGCAGGGAAATGACCAGGTAGCGCAGAGCCAGATCCTGCTTGAGCCGGTCAAGACTGGTCATGGCGTACGCCAGACGGACTTCACCAAGAATCTCGGCGGCGGCCTGCTGCTCCAGAAACAGGGCGTTGTCGGCACTGAGGGCCTCGGCCACAACAGGCGCGCTGACATAATAAGGATTCTCATCCGCCCCTGGTCGTGTCTGCTCAATCAGGGGCTTGCCATGCCGGTCGACAATTTCCACCGCGACGATATCGGCCACATTGAAAACCGAAAAAATCAGGTTTTCAAGCAGGTCACGATTGCCGAGCATGACCCCGAGCTCGGCATTTCCGGCCAGGGTGTCGACGAGAATCGAGAAATGTTCGTGGAAACGATCGCTCTCATAGTCGATGGTAAAGCGGTACCCCACCACACCCATGGTCACGGCAGTGGCAATAATAAAAAAGAAAGCGATGGCGGTCAGGCGCCCCTGAATGGACCGCAGGCCGAGATAGCGGGCGAACCTGTTCATGGCGCGCCTCCTGCCGGTCGCGGTCGGAGCAGTCGCAGTACGTCGTCATTGACTGTGGCGGAAAAAACCGGGGGGTCTATCGTGGCGCAGCCGCTGTCAAGCTGCCGCAGCACCAGCTGCGCCACCTGCCGACCGACCTCTTCATAATCGATGATAAAGGCCAGGGCCGCGCCGGAATCGAGAAAAAAGCGGTTGAATCCGACCGCCGGCTTGCCCGATTGCAGCCCCTGCTTGATAACGTGCTGGATCACCGCTCTGGAAATAATGCTGCGATCAGGGATAAACAACAGGGTATCAACGGTGGAGAGGGCGCCGATGATGTCAAAACGCCCCCCTTCGCGGCTGACATTCAGGGGCACCAGGCTGAGCCCCATGGCGCGGGCCAGGGGGTGGGCCTGGTCAAACCAGCTCTGGTTGTTGTCCGGGTCGAACAGCACCCCCAGTCTTTGCCGATCGGGAAACAGGCGGCGGATATGCGCCAGCTGGTCGCCCATGGGCAGGGTCAGGTTCACACCACACAGAGGCTGCGCCGTCTCCCTATGGGGCTTGGGATCAAGGACCATGCCGAACACCAGCGGCGTGGAACCGGCCGCGGGTTGCAGGTAACGCAGGGCCTCCGGACCGATAGCGACGACGGCGGAAAACCGCTGGGGGTCAAGGCTTGTGTGACGGGCTTCGAGGCTGTAGGGACGCCCCCGGTCATCGAGGAAAAAACGCACAACCTGGCGTGGGCGGAGGCGCTCTTCGAGGGCGGTCACAGCCGTGACATAGGGCGCTATCTCCCGGGAAAAAAGAACCGCGACTTCCTCCTGCTGCACTGCTCCGGCCAGAACCGGTAGCCCCAGCAACAGAAAAACAACGGTGTATAGGCGGAAAAACGAGCTCATATGCCAGAATGACTCACAGCCTTATGCCTGCAGACGTTGTTGGAGATCAGCCGCACTCCGGGCCCAGGTCAGCCAGGGCAATCCCTGGCTGGTTCGGTGTTGCTGCTGCCGCCACGCATCTAACCAGTTTTTCACGGCGAAGGCAAGATCGGCCGGAGCGTCACTGTCAGGGAAATAGGTGGCAAATCCACCGGCGACCTCGCGAAACACGGGAATATCGCGCACCAGCAGCGGCATCCCGTGCTGTGCCGCCTCGATCAGGGGCAACCCGAAACCTTCGTCCTTGCTGGCGGCGACAAGGCAGTCGGCAGCCCGGTAGAGCCCCTCCAGGTAACTGTCGCTGACCTGATCCAGGCGAAACAGATGCCTGCCACGCTGGGGATGGGAACGGACCTCTTCTTCAAAACCCTCCATCAACCAGCCGACACGACCGACAATGACCAGATTGACCGTGAGGCCATCATTCCACAGCTGGTCAAAGGCTTTAAGCGCCTGGCTGTAACCCTTGCGCGGCTCGACGGTCCCGACCATCAGAAAGGTGATTCCATCGGCCAGGGTCGCAAGGAGCTGCCCGGCATCGGCCGGCATGTCACTGGTCGGTGCCGAGTTTTCGGGATCACCACCGAGGTGAAACCAGCTGAGGGCAAAACGATGGAGGGGCCATTGCCGAGCCCGGTCAAGCCAGTTGCGCAGTTCTCGAGCCACGGTGGCGGAGATACAAAGGGCGCCGTCGCAGGAGCTCACGACCCGCAGCCAGTGCTCGTGATGGAGCGCCACCCCAGGACGGAAAAACTGGGGCCAGGTCACGGGCAGCAGGTCGTAAACCACAAACAGCACCCTGGCTCCGGCCTGACGATAGCGCTGGAAAACTCCCGCTTCGTCCGCCTGGATAACATAGTGTCCGGCCAGATCAAGTCCTAAAAAAATATCGCCATCCTCGGGGGTCACCAGGGACGCGCCAACGGCTTCACAGCAGCGGGTGTCCAGCCCGAGAAAACCCGGAACGACCCGGTAGCCGGCAGGTTCTTCCGGCTCAAAACGTACGGGGACAACGGCACAGGGCTGATCGGGCAGCTGCGCCAGCTGTAACAGCAGGGCCCGTGTGGTGCGCTGGATACCGGTGCGATAGTCCTTACGGCTGATCACGGAGACATCAACAAAAATGTGTGGCCGACGCCGCCGCTCCAGCCGTTGATGAATACCGAAAAAAACCGACTCGGGTCGGGTGGCGTCGTCCTGACGTTTTGTCATCAGGTAAAACAACTGGTCGGCACTCTGCTGCCAGCTGAGATGAGGCACTGCCTTTTCAGCCAAAGCGTCCCTGTCCCGGTGGCGCGTCAGCCAGCTGGTGATGGCCGTTGCCACGGCGATCGGCGTCTCCCCGTCGATATAATCGGCATGGTCACCGGCGACCTCCCGAAAGACCGGCAGGTCACGCAACAACAAGGGCAGTCGGTGGTGGGCCGCTTCGATGAGGGGCAGTCCGAAGCCCTCCCCCAGGGACAGGGCAAGCAGGCAGTTTGCGGCCCGGTACAACAGCTGCAGATCGCTGTCGTCCAGGCTTTCAAACCAGAACAGGCGTTTCCCATAGTGTGGATGCCCCTTGAGATCATGGACCAACCGGGGCAGGTCACGGCGGTCAGCTTCCGGGACCTGGCGCCACCCCTCACCACCCACAATCACCAGGCGGCCGTCACTTCCCCGGCTCCAGAGCAGATCGAAGGCATCCAGTGCCAGCTGGTAGCCTTTGCGCGGCTCGACGGTGCCGACCATGAGAAACGTCGGACCCGCCGCCAGCAGCGGCAGGGCCATAGCCAGCCGCGTATCCATGGGGTGCGTGGCTGGCGGCTCATGATTGTCCAGATCAGCACCATGGTGCGACCAGCCGATCGTCATGGGGCGTTCGGGAAGATGGGTAGAGGCTGTGTCCAGCCAGTGGCTGACATCGGTGGCGACGGTCCGAGTGACAGCTATCAGGGTGTCGGCAACGCTACAAACGTTTTTCAGCCAGCCCGCAAAAGCCACGTCAGCCCCCGGCGGAAAACATTGCGGCAGCGTCAGCGGCAGCAGGTCATGAATGAGAAAGGTCACCCCGACACCGGCGGCCTGCAGGCGGCTGTAGACCCCGTCGCCGATGGCCTCGGCGAGAAGATCGCCGCTGATCTCCGGGCACAGGTAGAGGTCCCCCGACGCCGGGGTAACCGGATCGTCCTGCAACCAGTCACAATCCTCAAATCCGAGTAGTTTCAGGGCGTAGCGACGGGCGTAGTGAAGCTGCCAACGCCCGTCGTCGCGACAGAGCCGCACCGGTTCAATCCGGTATCCCGGCGGCGGCGATGACATCAGGGCCCGGGCAAGGGCCGTCGTCACCCTCTCGATGCCGGTCCGCAGCTGATTACGACTGGTGATGGTGACATCGATATAGAGTGCCGGCATTGCCGGTGACGCGGCAAAGGTTTTTGCCAGGTCAAGATCCAGCTGCCGCCTGTCACCCTCCGACAATAAGCACCTTTTACCGGCAAGCTCGGGCAGCAACTGGCGCAACGGCTGCGCCTCGGGACGATAGCAGGATTCGATCGCCTGATAATACCGCTCCGCGCACTGCTGCGGCCCATGTTCTGTACGGATGTGGCTACGGGCAACATCACCGAGGCGACGGCGCAGTTCAGGATCGCGATAGAGGTGATCCAGCTCCTCGGCCAGCGTATCCACAGCAACCTCTTCCGGCAGAAGACAGACCGCATCAGTGGGAAGCTCCGCCATGGCACCACAGGCGTTGGTGATGACCGGCAGACCGTGATTCATGCAGTCGAGGACGGCACCGGAGCTTTCACCACGTGACCGGCACCGGAGCTGTACCGCCAGATCAACCGCATCCATCCAGGCGTGGTACCACGGGTCGTTAACCCAACCGGTCACGGTGATTTTAGCCCCGGCGTTAACGGCCTCGGTAATCATGTCCCTGATAGATGCGCCATAGCTACCCGCATCCATTTCACCGACAAAAATCAGATGGCAGGCGGCGTCCTGTCCGAGGGTCGACTGTTGCCAGGCCCGCAGCAGTTCCGTTGCCAGCTTGTTGGCGGTTACCGCACCAAAGGCGGCAACGATAAACTCATCCCCGGGCAGGCCGAGTTCCCTGCGCGTCTGAGCTTTATCCATTGTGCCGATGGTGGCGCGCAGTAACGGGATGTATTGCCAATGATGCAGATCCCACCCGGGATAAAAGGTGCGTAACAACTGCCGGGCGTGTTCGGAATGGCTGATCAGACCCAGAGCGCCCGTAAGCACCGGAAGGTTGCAGGGATAGTCCCAGACGGCCTGCTCAACCCCTCCTTCACGATGGAGGGAGGTCAGGGCCCCGAAACCGTGACATTGATACAGCAAGCGACGGAAATTGAGTCGGTCAGGGTGTTCGGCGGCGAATCTTTCGAGGGTGTTGCCGAGATAGAAGTCATGCAGAACAACGACACCCGGAACATCCGGCAGCAATGAAAACATGGGCCAGTGAAAGGGGGAATTCCCTATATGGTACAGAACACGGTCATAGGCGCCGGCTACGCGGGAAAACTCGGCCATACTTAAATGACCGCACTGTTGTCTGATCCAGAGGTTGGCGATGTACGTCTGATCGGTGACCACATCAATGTCATACCAGCGGGCAAGATGAGGCAGCAGTTCAGCGGTATAGGTGGCGATACCCGTCTTCTCCGGCGGCAGGGGCGAAACACAGGCCAGGCGGGGGCGTGGCATGGTCGCGGGTGCTCTGCGGGGGTTGCGGCCATGTCCTTCAAGCGCCTCGACGCAGCAGGACGCAAGCCACCGGGCGAACTGATGCGGGCCGTCCCTCAGAGCCGATGCACTGGAACAGGGCGCCAGACGACAGCGATCTTCAGGATCATCCGGTTCACGTGCGAACAGCCGGGTATCAATGGGCACATCCAGCAGAAACAGGGTCGCGTGCCGCAGCTGTTGCCTGACAGACCCGGTAAACAGCTGACGACTGCTGTTGTCGGCTCCCGCCGCCGTTGACGGCACTGCCGGCGGTACCAGAACCAGGACCGGCACCTCAGATCCGTCGACGACAACAGGGGAAAAGTCCGTCACCGCCTGATCGGCAAAGCCTTCGTACAGACCGGCAACGACGACCAGATCGGGATGCAAACCGGCGATCAGGGCACGGCGGATACGAATGGCGAGGGCGCAGCGCAGGCGATTCTGCGGTTGCGACCAGTTGACGGGGGCCGGAGCTGACCAGACATGTAAGCGCACGTTAGCAGGGCACCCTGCCAGCTGCCGCCGCAGACGAACAAGGGCTGACAGCACCAGATCATTGACGACAAGGTGGATCTGCCACTGCGGCCGCTCTGCCGCAAGCCGTCTGACCAGCGACGGCAGCAGCTTACCGAAAGGACTCAGTGCGGTTGATGTCTGCGCTGCCTGCAGATCAATCACCAG
>CALFFB010000266.1 GCA_937958075.1 uncultured Geobacteraceae bacterium
TCACCCCTGCCCGGCCTGCCGCGATTTACGCTTGCGCAGTCGCAAAATCTGGTGAACCCGCTTTTCCGCCAGTTTGATCTGTTTTTCCTGTGATCCGGCGGCTCCTTTGCGCGGGCGCGGCTGGTGAAGCTGGTAGCTGCCGTCGGCCTGCATCTGCCAGCCGTTAACGCGATCATCGAGCTGCAGGTCCATGAGATCCAGCAGCTGCTGGCGTAACGCCGGGGTTGCCACCGGTGCCAGAACTTCCACCCGATATTCCAGATTGCGTTTCATGGCGTCAGCCGAGCCGATAAACATCTCCTCGTCACCTGCGTTGGCAAAATAGTAGATGCGGGCGTGTTCGAGAAAGCGTCCGACGACGGAAACCACCCGGATATTGTCCGACAGGCCACTGATACCCGGTCGCAACCGGCAACTGTCGCGGACCAGCAGGTCGACCTTGACCCCGGCCTGTGATGCCCGGTACAGGGCTCTGACCATGTGCACATCTTCCAGGGCGTTCATTTTGAAGCGAATCAGCCCGGGCTGGTTGTCACTGTGCCGGGCAATCTCCCGGTCAATCTTGTCGAGGAGGGCTTTCTTCAGAATTTTCGGTGCCGGCAGCAAGCGGGTGTAGTGGCGCTTCGGGGTGAACCCGGTGGTCAGATAATTGAACAGCTCGGTGGCATCGCGACCGACCTCCTTGTCGTAGATAAGCAGGCCGAGGTCAGAGTAGATACGCGCCGTGACCGGATGGTAGTTACCGGTACCGATATGCACATAGCGGCGCAAGCCTTTGTAGTCCTCACGCAACACCAGAATGATCTTGGTGTGGGTTTTCAGGCCGACAACACCATAGGTGACATGAATCCCGGCTTCTTCCATGCGGGTTGCCAGTTTGATGTTGGCCTGCTCGTCAAAACTGGCCTTGAGTTCCACCACCACCGCCACCTGTTTGCCGTTGCGGGCGGCGCGGATCAGATAGTTGATGATACCGCTCTCAGGGTCAGTCCGGTACAGGGTCATCTTGATGCCGCGCACCTTGGGATCGGTCGCCGCCTCGTGCAGAAAACGCTCAACGGATGAAGCGAAGGATTCATAGGGGTGCTGCAGCAGAATCTCCTTGTGCTCGCGGATGGCGTGGAAGATATTACGCTCCGCCGGTAACAGAGGATGATCCACCGGATGGTGCGGGGCGCTTTTCAGTTCCGGCCGCTCGAGCCGATACAACTCCCACAGGTCGCGCAGTCCCAGCAGGGTCTCCGAAACAAACACATCGAGATCCTTGTTCAGACCAAGTTCGGCCGTCAGCCGAACCCGCAGCACCGGATCGATGTCCGGGGTCACCTGCAGCCGGACAATGGGCGCGACCCGCCGGTGCTGGAGGGTGGTTTCAATGAGTTCCAGCAGATCATCGGCGTGCTCTTCATCCTTGCTGGTATTGGCGTTGCGCGTCACCCGAAACAGTTCGCATCCGAGGATCTCCATCCCCGGAAACAACAGATTCAGATTGTTCATCATCAGATCTTCCAGCAATACAAAACGGTCGCCTTGCTCCTCGATACGCTGAAAACGGCTGGCACCCTGCCCCACCGGCACCTTGACCCGCGCCAGAGACACTTCCCGTTCGCCTGGATAACGCAGGGAGACAAACAGATTGAGGGACAGATTGGAGATAAAGGGGAAGGGATGAGCCGGATCAACCGATTGTGGAGTGATCAGAGGGAACAGGTTATCGTAAAAATGCTCCTGTAAACGCATCTGTTCACTGCGACTTAATTTTTTAAAGGGGATAATCTCGATACCAGCCTTGCGCAGAGAAGTCAGCAGATCTTTCAGGGTGTTTTCACGGGTCACGCTGGTTACCGTCATGGCCTCGTGACAGGCTTCAAGCTGCTGCCGCGGAGTCCGACCATCAACGGTAACGTCCTGGACGTTGGCCGCCAGCTGCTGCTTGAGGCCGCCGATACGCTTCATGAAAAACTCATCCATGTTGGAGCCGAATATGGCCAGAAACTTGACCCGCTCCAGCAGGGGCAGACGCTGGTCCGCCGCCTGGAACAACACCCGGTCGTTGAACTTCAGCCAGGTCAGCTCACGGTTGAGATACAGGACAGGATCATTCAGATCGAATACCTCTTTGCCCATAACGTCGATCTTCTCCAAAAGCCTGTGACCAGGCGCGGCAGCGGGAAACTCGGGCGGTAGCGTAGGCATCTGTTATCTCACATCATAGCTGAAGGCTCAAAGTACCCGGTACAACTATCAGCATAATGTAAGAATCCTGTGAGGATGTTTTTTTTAGCGAAGGCGGCGGCCATTTTTCTTTTTTTGCGCCGACAAGGATGATACGTTACGGTATTCCAATCTCTTGTTGACACATACTTTCATTCGGGAGGATGACATGTCCGCTAAATTCCGACTGGTGACCCGCAGCGACTTTGACGGCCTGGTCTGTGCCACACTGCTCAAACATCTGGATCTGATCGACGATATCCTGTTTGTCCATCCCAAGGACATGCAGGACGGCAAGATCGACATCAGCGCCCGCGACATCACCACCAACCTGCCCTATGTCGCCACCTGTCACCTGGCCTTTGATCATCACCTGAGTGAAACAGTGCGTAACACTGAGCTGGCGGCCAATCATATTATCGACCCTGATGCCCCGTCGGCGGCGCGGGTGGTGTGGAAGCATTACGGTGGGCATGATGTTTTCCCCAAGCGCTGGGACGAGATGATGGCGGCGGTGGACAAGGGAGATTCGGCCCGGTTCAGCAAGGAGGAGATCCTTGACCCCACCGGCTGGGTGCTGCTCAACTACATCATGGATGCGCGTACCGGTCTGGGGCGTTTCCGCGATTTCCGCATCTCCAACTATCAGCTGATGATGCAGCTCATCGACTACTGTCGTGATCATGACATCGACGACATTCTCCAGCTGCCGGATGTCCGCGAACGCACCGATCTCTATTTCGACCATGCCGCCAGGGCCAAGGAGCAGATTCAGCGCTGCGCCACGGTTCACGGCAATCTGGTGGTCCTCGATCTGCGCCGTGAAGAGACCATCTTTGCGACCAACCGTTTTACCATCTACGCTCTGTTCCCCCAGTGCAATATCTCCATCCACGTCATGTGGGGCCTGAAACAGCAGAACACGGTCTTTGCCATCGGCAAGTCGATTCTTGACCGCAGCTCCAACACCAATATCGGTGAACTCTGCCTGCAGTACGGTGGCGGCGGTCATCTGAATGCCGGCACCTGCCAGATCGACAACGATCAGGCAGAAACTGTCCTCAAGGAAATTATCACGCGTATCAACGCCGACGGTTAGCAGGCAGGGGAAACCTGTGGCGGCAACAAAACCAGTAAAGGGCAGGGACTTTCCCTGCCCTTTACGTTTTCCGGGCCGCTGCTACCCCTGCCCTTTCTTTTTCTCTTTCTTCTCTTTTTTCGGCTTGAGTTTTTCCGGCTTGCAGGCGTCCTTTTTCTTCTCGCAGGCGGCGCCGCATTTTTCACAGACAAACTTTGCCTTGCTTTTTTTGACCGTGGACTTTCCTTTAAGACAGCTCATCTGTCACCTGTTGAATTTATCGGCCGGAAGAAGGATGATAGAACATGAGTCCCAGAGATGAAGATAACCAATGTGCCAGATCAGCACAAGATGGCACCTGTCTATCGGTAAGAACCATGACCACAACCACCCCCGACCATGTCTCGCCGCAGCGCCTGGCCGCCATCGATATCGGCACCAACTCAATCCGCTGTATTGTTGTCGAGGCGACGGCGCCCGGCAGCTTTCGTGTCCTCGATGATGAGAAAGCCCAGGCCCGTCTGGGTGAAGGATTGACGGAGTCGGGAACACTGTCCGCCGCAGCCATGGAAAGGGCCATCGACGCATTGCAGCGCATGACTCGTATCTGTGCCGGGCTGGGCGCGGAGATTGCCGCGGTCGTAGCGACCTCGGCGGTGCGTAAAGCCGATAACGGCAAGGACTTTCTAACGCAGGTGAAATCCCGAACCGGGCTCGATATCGAAGTCATCAGTGGTGAGCAGGAAGGCGACCTGGCGGCCTTAAGTGTTCACCACAATTTCAACATGGATCAGCAACGCTTTGCAGTCGTGGACATCGGCGGCGGCAGCGTCGAGATCGTTATCGCCACCGGCCATCACACCGAATCGGTGATTTCCCTTGATTTGGGCGCCGTCTTTCTGACAGAGACCTATCTGCCTCATGATCCCGTCAGCGGTACGGAACTTGAGCAGCTGCGCAAAAAGATTCGCAAAGGACTAAAGAAAAATGATATCGGCAAGGGCCTGCCGGTTGCCTGTATTGTCGGTTCCGGCGGCACCATGACCAATATCGGCAGCATGATCATGGCGCTGCGGGGGGAACAGTATGAGTCCGTCCATCGTTACGAAGTATTGCATTCGGAGGTTGTCCACCTGCTGGCCATGGTGTCCCGTAAAACCCAGAAAGAGCGGTTGCTGATTGCCGGCTTGAATCCGGACCGGGCCGATATTATCCTTGCCGGTATTGTGCTGACGGACGAGCTGATGCGCCGTCTGCGCACCAATCAACTGCGTATTAATGATCAGGGAATTCGTGAAGGACTGATTCTGCGCAGTCTGCAACAACGGGGCCTGCTGCCGCAATTGGAGCAACCTCGCCACTGGCGGGAAGCGGTTCTTGAATTTGCCCGTTCCTGTCGTTTTGATGAACTGCACGCAACCCAAGTGACCCTACTAGCACAGGAAATTTTCGCTGCCCTGACCACCGCTTACGATCTCACCAGTCGTCACCGCGAACTGCTGGAGGCCGCCGCTCTGCTCCATGACATCGGCTATTTTATCAGCTACGACCGTCACCACCGACACAGCTACCACCTCATCCGCCACGCCAATCTGTTCGGTTTTACCCCGCGTGAACGGGAGTTGATTGCCAACATCGCCCGTTATCACCGCAAAGCCAAACCGCAGAAAAGTCACGAAAACTTTGCCCAATTAAACGCCGACGATCAACTGCTGGTGCGGCGCCTTGGCGGCATTCTACGCCTTGCTGACGGGCTCGATCGGCGGCGTAACCGGCAGGTGGAGCAAGTGCAATGCGTCCTGACGGAACAGCGGATGGAGCTGCTGCTACGCAGCCGGCATGAATTATCAGTTGAGCTCTACGGCGCACGCAGCAAAGGAGATCTCTTTGAACAAGCCTTTGCCCGGCAGTTGCATGTCACCACCGAGGATCTTTCATGAAACGACTGACCCTGATCCGCCATGCCAAATCCGACTGGAACGACCCAACGGCGACGGACTTTCAGCGCACGCTGAATGCACGCGGCCGGAAAGCCGCGCCCCTGATGGGACAACGCATGCACCAGCGTGGCATCAGACCCGAGCTGCTGATCAGCAGTCCGGCCCAAAGAGCGCGACAGACGACGGAATTACTGGCCGCGCAACTGGCGCTGCCGGCCACCGACATCCGCTACGATGAGGCGCTTTACGGCGCCTCCCTGCATCAGCTGATCGAGGTGATCGACGGCCTGCCCGAACTGCATCACATTGCTGTGGTCGGCCATAACCCCGGATTGACCGATCTCGGGCTGTGGCTGTGCGCCGCAGCTCCCAACTGGCTGCCCACTTGTGCGGTCCTGGAACTGGAGCTAATGATCGGTGACTGGCCTGAAATAATGGCAAATTGCGGTCGTGTCCGATATTACGACTACCCGAAAAAACCATCAGCCGATGACCCTACACGAATCTGACACCTGTAGTTAAGAGGATTGCCCCATGCCCATCGTCATTATCCTGATGTTGATTTTCCTGATACTTGTGCTGCACATCGGCTATCTGACCCTGCGCAATCGTCAACTCGAACGGAAAAACCGCGACAACAGCGACCAGCCGCCGGATAACCAACATCAATAAGGCCTGCGTGCCCGTGACACGCTTTGCCGCCAGGGCATCTGCCCCTTTTGCAAACCTATCCGTGCACTGTCTCCAGGCTCTGATTCCATTCCAGGATGGCCGCGTCGAGGGAATCACCGACAGCCATGTGCTCGCAATTATGGCGTGAGCAGTAGAGTCCCCAGTGGCTGTGGGGAGCGAATTCACTCGGCCCGAAAATCTTCACCTGACCGCCACAACGACAGGGTGCCGCAACAATCATCTTATGAGCTTCCATGACCAACCTCCTTGCGTTTTCGCTATTAAACCGCCCAGGCATAATCATCGGCTTCGACACATTCGCTCCGCCCTTCGAGAAAACTCGCCAGCTGGGTATCAACAACCATTTCGACATGGCCGTGATTGATGGACCAACTGCTGCCACACTCGGTGCATTCCACCAGCCCCTCGACAAACTGCTCGGCCTTCATGGTTAAAACACTCTGTTCAAAACTGCCACATACCGGACATCGCATGGGATTCCTTCCTTTCTTTTATGTGTGATTTTTTACCGCAAAAGGTTTTATGGGTGAATAATGGCGCGAAAAGGGGCGGGTGTCAAGGGACCTGTTTGAATTTTTCTCTTTTATAACAGGATGTTACAAATTTGAGCATTCTGGCAGGTAAACTGATAGTTTATTTTTTGCGTCTTGTGGTTTAACGGTACCTGCTCAATTCTCTTAACACATGAATTCAACTTCACTTTCACGTTTTAAAATCCAGTTTGAGTTTTCACACCATCCCTTCATCAAAAAAAATTATTGGGCCTGGATGTTCAACGCAAATTTAAAAAATATTTTAGCCACTACAAAAATAAAAAAAGAGCCCAGTCTTAATGCACCATCATGTTCGAAGCAAATTTGAACATTCTTTTAAACGGCGCCCGTCGGCGCAGAGGCTGCAACCGTTCAGGTGACGGAGCCGCTTGCACCATATCGCCGAGAATGCGGTCCCAGCAGTAGTGTTCAACAATGCGCTTGCGGGCATTGGTTCCGAGCAGGCGCCACAGATTGCCACCATTGGCCCTGTCCGTCAGCAGTTCATCCAGACGCAGCACCCACCCTTGAACCGCATCCACCTTGAGGACATAACCCGTCTGCCCGTCCGCAACGATCTCCCGCGGTCCCCCGACATCGGACACCAGGGCCGGCAGACCGCAAGCCTGGGCTTCGAGGACGGCCATGCCGAAGGTATCGATGGTACTGGGAAACAGGAAAATGTGGTGCTGGTTGTAAATTTCCGGCAGACGTTCATAGGCAACCCTGCCGGTAAAGGTGACATCGGGCAGATCAGCGCACCCTTGCCTGAGTTCATCCAGGTAGGGTCCGGAGCCGACCACCGTCAGGGATATCCCCCGGTGGCGACGACGAATCTGGCGATATGCTTCCAGAAGAAAATCCAGGTTCTTGTCTTTACCGACACGGCCGACGTAGAGCAGCTTATGGCCCTGTTTCACGGGGCGTTTTACCGCCGGCAACGGTTTGAACTGTTCCGTGCGCAAGCCACGCCGAAACAGTTGCATGTGACGCTGACTGTAGCCACGCTGCCTAAGGATCTTCATATATTCGCCGGTCGGCACCAGCAGGGTATCAAACTGCTTGAAAAACCACTGGCTGTACTGCTCAATCAAGGACGAAATTTCCGGCTGCCCCAAAATCTTGTCTGCCTCAAGGGTGAAATCCGTATGATAGATTCCTTTGACCGGGGTCCCGAGCAGACGCCCGATGAGCAGCCCGAGCACCCCCACCGGCCCCGGTGTGGAGATATAGATCTCGTCAGGATTTTCGTCATAAGCCGCTTTCAGCATACGCAGCACGGAAGGAACGTTGATGGTCAGTGGGTCGTATTGTGGAAGGCGGAAGGAGTGCATCGCCGGTATCACCAGGCTGGCGCGCGGCAGGTCATCCCTCTGCGGCTCGGTCAGACAGGACAAGATCCTGATGGGGTAGCAGCGTTCGTCGGCCAGCCGACCGATGGTCTGCAAGGTCATGGAAACGCCGTTCAAGTCGGTGTAGGTATCGGTCATCCACAGAATTTTTCTGGCCCTGGCCGGCTCCGGATGGCCTACACTCGCCACCAACTCGTCGAGCAGGCGACGATCTCCGAACATATGCCGAAAGGCTGAAAAAAAAGGGACCGCCAGAAAAATTCCGGGGATACTCGAAGAGACCCCGGCGATGATGCGCAGCAGATCCATCTCCCCGATGTCGCTGTTCAGAGACTCCAGAAGGGAACGAAAATATTCATCGGAAATATCGCTGAGACAGTCGTAAAGAAGCTCCAGCCGGGTATCAATATCATCCTGACCGAGGGTGCGGCTGGTCTCGATCACCCGCACGATGCTCTGATAGGTACGGTTATTCTTCTGCGATCGCATGCGGCTTAAGCGCAGACGATCCTTGAAACTGAGCTTTTCATCGGAAAACAGATAGCGGGTCAAATCGCTTAACATGGAGTGGTTTATGGCGGTGCTTTGCTGCTGGGAAAAGTCGAAGGCGATCTTGTAAATGGCAAACGTCAGCCCCTGAAAGTTGTTCTGCCGCCCCTGCGGCACCATCCGGCCGCGTTTGATCTGCTCGATAAACTGGGCCGGGGTAGTGGCATTGGCGTTCGTCCGGGTTTTAGCTATGAAAAAACCGGCATGATCGTCCGAGCCACCACTGATTCCCTTTTTCCAGGGAGCTGCACCCCAGGGCCTGATGCCGTGCTTTTTTGTCAGTCGTGCCATATCTTCTGCTGTCAGCTGCGAGAGAACCCGACACAGGGTGTCATTGTGCAACGGACTGCGGCTGCCGTTAAGCCCTTCAAAATTATTGAACAGCAACAACAGTTTTTCCAGATGATCCAGGGTCAGATGATCACCGACCGCGTAGGTAGCGTGGGCGACGATGCAGGCCAGGTCCTCCTGCATGAGGTAATCACGCAGCAGGTAGATGTTCTGACGCAGTTCCTGAATGCGATCGAACTGCTCACTGTTGAATCCGAAAATCAGAATATGCACCTTGCATTTGTCTTCAGGGAAATAGGCGGTTGATTCCACCCCGGTAAAGCAGCGGTCCGGATATTTCTCCACCAGTTCGAGGGAGCCCTTGATGCGATTGTGATCGGTAATGGTAACGAAATCCATCCCCCGCTTCCGGGCCAGGGTATAGATGGTTTCCGGCTCGGTATAGGATTCCGAAGCGCCGATACGCTGCAGAAACCATTCCGACGGACGGTTGGAATATTTCGAGTGAACATGTAAATCGGCCAGTGCCAT
>CALFFB010000267.1 GCA_937958075.1 uncultured Geobacteraceae bacterium
TTCTGCGGACCGCCGTCAGGGACAAAAACCTCAATGTCGTCAACCATCCGCAGTTTTTTCTCAGGATAGGGGGCGTGGGCGGGATAGGCAAAAGAACGACCCCGCCGCCCCTCGTCAGGGGGCACCGCGTAAGGGGTGGCACCGCGCACTCCGATCTGCTGCGCCAGAGCGGCCCTGGAGAAGAAACCAAAGACGGTCGTGCCGGTGTAAACTGGCCCGAGGTCATCGCTGACAGCAAAACTGTACCCCTGAATAATCATCCCTCCGCTGCTGGCAATCCGGGTAATCTCGACCCTGGTGGTCAGGGTACCGCTGTCCCTGGTCACCGGGCGGTGTTGCACCGCATCGCCATCCAGGTTACGGAAGGACAGATCGATATCGCTGGTCAGGGCGGAACCGAGATAGGCCGCCAGCCAGCCGCAGGGTTGCAAACCGACTTCGAGCAGGACACTGAAGGGCATGTGCGGCTGCCGGCCGGCGGCAAAGTACCAGGCATCCGGCGGCACATCATACTCCGCCTCAATAGTCACCCCCTCCACCAGTTTCCAGGGCTCACCATCGATAGCCACAATCCGATCAAGAAACTGAAAGGGCGGCCCCGGCAAACGAGCGATCTTACGCTGCTGATCAAAAACACGGTAGGGTTCACCAAAGGCCTCGGACGGCTTGCCGATGGCGAAAGCGGTGATCCGTTCCGTATCAAAAAGCACCCGGCGCCCTTGTGCTATTTTTTGCGGGCGATCCCTCCACAGGGACTCCACCTGCCGGCGCGACAGTCCGGACAGCTGCACTGACATGGCGGGAATTTCAACGATGGGATGGTCGTCAGCAAACATCAGGGCGTCGACAATGGCAAAAGGCTCAGGTCGATAGCCCAGTTCCCTGATGCTCACCTGATAGGAGACCTTCCTGGTCCTGGCCGTGACCTGGCCACGGCACTTCAGTCCGCTGTCGACCCCGGCTACCGGCTCGCACCAGGTTTCGCCCTGCTCGCCGATCCAGCCCATGCGCAGCAGGAAAATACGCAAGGTATGAAGGCAGCATTCATACATAAGGGTGCCGGGCATCACCTGATCATCGACAAAATGACAGGTCAGAAACCAGGCGTCCGGCTCGATATCCATTTCCGCGGTGATCTGCCCCAGACCGTAGCGCCCACCGCCAGGGTCCAGTTTGACCACCCGGTCCACCAGTTTGAGGTGACCGCCGGGCAGGGTATAGGGATTCTTCAGCGGCAAGGCCGCAAACCCTTCGCCAAAACAGCTCTCCAGATCGCCGGCATAAAGGGCGGTAATCTGCTCATCACTGTAGGATTCCACCTTCATCGGCGCCAGTTCGCGCCAGTCGTCTGGCAGCTTGCCCGGCTGGGGCCGCTGATCCAGTCGGGTGTGGACGATCCCCCTGCCCGCCGCCAGCTCTGCTTCCGTGAAAAAGCCGGCACAGCCGTTGCGCATGCTCAGCAGGGGTTCACCGTTGACCGTGCTTTCAAAGTGAAACCGGAACAGATAGGTCTGATCCTGACGGAAAAACTTCTCGATGTGAATATCGTAGCGGATGGTATCGCCAACCACCGGCAGGCCGCGATGGAAAGTGACCACCGCGTCCAGCAGACGGTAAACGGCTTTGCCGCGGGTGATAAAGTCAATTCCCAGATATGCGGACAGAAACAGGTCGGCCTGTCCCGCCTCCACGGCCACGCAGGTGGGAATCCGGCCGCCGTCGAGATACCAGCGATCCGCCGTCACATCGTGTTCCGTAACCACCCGCCCCCGGCTCATGGAGCGGGGTTCTCCCTCAAGGGCGACGATACGATCCACCAGCATCAGCGGCTCATCCGGCAGCCGCACCCTGGTGGGGAAGCTGTCGACCTCGGCAAAGTCGCCTCCCAGCATAGCGGCCACGGAACCAACGGCAAACTCCAGACACTGGCGGCGATCAAAAACGACAGCCGCTTCCCGATGCTGGACGCTCTGAACCGGAGGCTCTGCCGGCAACGGGCATGTTCTGCCGGGCTGCTTGTGCGTAACCGGAGGCGGTTCGGCACCCTGTTCCAGCAATTCGAACTGAAAGGCGATCATCTGTGCGAGGGATTTTTCCATGGACGCGGCACAATCCAGGTAGGCCGCGTGGGCCGCGCTCGCTTCATTGGCTGCCGCCAGAAAACCCGCCACCACCGGACTGGACGAACGGTCATGATCATCAGCGGTGGGTGTTCCGACCGTCGGCAGCGAGCCGTTCCTCTTTACTTCCGGCACCGGCGCAACAAACTCGGGTAGCGGCGGGTGGAATCCGGTGCCACCGATGGTCGTGTATATTTTTGACGGAGGCGCTGACTCTGACACCTCAGGGATATTGACGGAGCCGTACAGGGGCTCCAGATCGACGGGCAGCCCTTCCGCCAGACACTGGGCCAACAGGCGCAGCAGCTGCGTCAGAGCGCTACTACCCGGACTGCAGAAGGAGCGCGCCAGATGCGGCCGATCGTCGAGAACACTGCTGATCATCCGGCTGCAGGAGGCCCCCGGCCCCACCTCCAGAAAAATACGGGCGCCATCCCGGTACAGTTGCTCAACGACCCTGGGATAATCGATGGTATCGAGGGCCTGGGCCAGAATGGCATCTGCGGCATTACTGGAGGTCAGGGGATACTTGCGGGCCATGGCACAGCTGTAAAAATCAATGCCTTTGGGTGGCGTCACCTCAAACAGATGCAGATTGCGATAGGCATCGGCAACCGCCCTGGTGACCTCGCAGTGGACCGTCGTGACTCCGCGCAGGGGGATAAAGTGGCATTGCAACCGGTTGACAACGGCCTCAACCCGTTGCCGTTGGCCGCCGATGACGCACTCCTTGTAGGTGTTGATAATCAGCAGATAGACCTGCTTTTCCCCGGCCAGGGCCTGACGCACCCGATCTGCGGACACATTGGCGATACCCAGAATCCAGTCAACGTCCTGTCCGGCAGGCAGTTGCCAGACCCGCCGGGCGGCGCGGCACTCACCGGCCAGTTCCCGGGTAAACAGGGTCGATTCAGCCAGGCGCTGCAGCATCCCGTCGCGATCGCGCCAGGCCCCGGTGGCGAACAGTCCAGACGACTCTCCCAGACTGTAGCCACTGACCATTTGCGGATGGATGCCGAATCCCCGCAACAGATCGTGCAGAGCCGTGCACAGGGCAACATGGGAAATCACCAGGGCATTGTGATCCGCGTAGAGGGCCTCGGGCAGCTCATCCTGCCAGAACAGTTGCGGCAGGTACTGATCGGCAAGAAAGGCACTGTTCTGTTCCTGCCCTGCCAGCAGTGCCGGCCAATGGCAGAGCAGATCACGCCCCATACCGGCGAAATGATTGCCGGATCCGGGAAAAACAAAGGCCACCCGGCCCTGGGCTGCCAGCGGACTGGATGAAAAGAAGATGCGCTCGCGCACCGTTGGCGGCAGGGGCGGCTCGTGACCGGGCACAGCCTGAGAACACTGCTGCAACCAGTCCGTAGCGACAGCGAGGAGATCCTGGAGTTCGTCTGTTCCGCCGGCGACGATGGTCAGGCAAGGTCCCTGCTCATGATCCTTTTGCCCCAGCTGATACCACCTGGCCGCCAGAGAGTCGACGGAGAGGCTTGTATCTTGTGCCAACTGCCGCAGCTGCCGGCAGTGCTCCAGTCGCGCCGCCGGGGTTTCGCCGTACAGGGCGAAGAGGCCGGCCCCCAGACTGCCCGTCGGACGCAGGATGGTTGCCTTACGCCTCGGCTGCTGAAACTCTTCGAGGACGGCGGCGGAAGCTGAGCCCTCATCACCCATGGCGGTCACCAGGGCGCGGCGCGGTGACCGGTCGTGATTCACCAGCCAGTTCTGCAAGGCGGCGGGAGCCTGGAATCCGGGAAGGGTCGCTGCAGGCAATAACGTTGATTGGCGAAGGGGGGGCAGCAGTTGCCGGCGCAGACAGAGAATTGTCTTGATCAGGGCCGCCATGCCCGTCGCCTGCCCCGCCGCGCCGATATCCCCGGTGACACGGCCCGTCCAGACAGGGGAAAAGGGTGTGCTTGTCTGTGTGCCGGCCGGCCTGGCGAAAGCGGTGAAGGCATCCATCTCCGTCCGGGCAGAGTGTGGATCGTTATGGGCCGACTCGATATAACTGATTCCCGAAACATCAACGCCGGCACTGCGACAGGCCCCCTCCACCGCGCGGCCATAGACCTCCGCCCCGGGATAACGCGACGCTGGTCGACCACCCATGGCGGTAGCAATGCCGGTAATGACCGCGTGAATGCGATCTCCGTCCTGTCTCGCGTCTTCGAGGCGCTTCAGCACCAGAGCACCGGCCCCCTCGCCAAGGATGAGTCCGGAGACATCGGCATCGGCCTGGCCGTGCGTCAAAACATCAAGCTGCCGACGGCAGATCACTGTCCGCAGATCACCGGCCAGATCAACGGCACCGACCAGGGCGCGGTTGATTGAGCCTTCCTGCAGGGCGTGCACGGCGACCTCAAGGGCACGCAGACTGGAATTTTCCTCGCTGGACAGAGTAAAACAGGGACCTCCAACCCGGAACTCACGGGCAATACGGCTGGCCACCACACTGCCCAGGGCGCCCATGGTTCGATTGGCGGTCAAGGGCGGTCCGGCAGCCTCCCGCAGAGCAGCTGTCCACCGGCGCAGCTGGTCGTCGTCCAGCGTCAGCCCGAGTTCCTCCGCCCACAGTTTTGCCTGGCGGGCCAGGCCCCAGCGAAAACTGAAGGTTGTCGCGCCGGGATCAAGACCACAGCCGATAAAAACACCGGTGAACAGGTGATCATCCGTCGTCGCACCGGCATCTTTCAGGGCCGCCGCCGCGACCTGCAGCATCAACAGCTGGCGGGGAAGCATCTCCGCCAGCTCCGTCGGGGGAATTCTGAACTGTCCCGCCGGACTGCCGACCTGCGGCACGAAATAGCCCCTGGGCAGACCCTGGGCAAACTGCGCCTCGACAAACGGACTCCGGCTCCCCCCCCACCAGGTCTGGGGAACATCCGGTTCGGCCTCAGAGAAGCCCCCAAAAACCCGCTGCTGTAATGCCTCCAGGTCACCCCAGCTGCCATACTCTGCGCCCATGCCGACAACCGCGATGGGCTGCTGTTTCTGCGTGAAAACAGGGTGCAGGGTGACCTTTTTCCGGCCCGCCTGCTGCGGTAGCCACTCTTCCAGCAGCATATGGGCGTTGATGCCACCGAAACCGAAGGCACTGACGGCAGCCCGGCGCGGTTCGCCTCCTTTACGGGCCTGCCACTCCCCCGGATGCTGAAGGATTTTAAACGGACTCTCTTCCAGGCGAATGCCCTCAGCCGGTTCCTGAAAGTTGGGCATGGAGGGCAGAATCTTGTGTTGCAGGGACAACAGGGCCTTGATGGTCGCCGCCGCACCGGCCGCTGTCAGCAGGTGACCGATATTGGCCTTGACGCTGCCGATGACACACTGGCCGCTGCGCCAGCCGGTTTCACCCCAGAGCCGCTGGAGGCTGGCAAATTCGACGGCGTCGCCCACCGGCGTTCCCGTGGCGTGACATTCGATCAGATCGACATCGGCAGGTTTCCAGCCGGCCTGGCGATAGGCCGAGCGCATGGCCCGCAGCTGTCCTTCGGACGAAGGCGCCAGCAGATTGCCCTGCAGATCATTGGACAGGCCGATACCGCGGATAACGGCATGGATGTGATCGCCGTCACGCAGGGCGTCGCGGGTACGCTTCAGCAGCAGCAGGCCGCACCCCTCGCCGACAACCAGGCCATCACCCCGGCGATCGAAAGGGGAGCAGGTTCCTGTGGACGAGAGGGCCCGCAACTGGGAAAAGCCCATCTGGGTATAGAGAGAATCTGGACGCGACAGGCCACCGGCAAGCATCAGATCCGCCCGCCCCGACAACAATTCGTCCATGGCCAGTTTGAAGGCATACAGGGACGAGGCGCAAGCGGCATCGAGGGTAAAACAGGTGCCGCCGAAATTCAGCGCCCTGGCCAGCAGCGCCGCCGGCAGACCGGCGACCTGATGGTTCAGTGGAGTGGCCAGGGCCTCTTCGTCGAGGAGCGACAAAGGCTTGCTGCTCAGCTGCTCGGCGAACAAACGGCCGAGAATCTGTCTGGAAATGGCGGAGGAGGCCTCCGTCGGCAGAGCCAGATTGCCGATGATGACCCCGGCGCGGGCAGGATCGACTTTCCGCTGCGGGATTGAACTAACAGTCTGCCGACCGACCCGCAGCAGCAACCGGTACATAGGATCAAGCCGGCGCAGCAAAGCAGGGTCGATATCCAGCCCCTCAATGGGCTGTGTGTCAAAATGGTCAGGCAGAAAACAGCCCTTGACACTGTAGATACTGTCCGGCGCGCCCTTCTGTTCCCGGTAAATCTCTTCCGGAGGCAACAGCCAGCGGCCATCCGGCGGTGTTGCGGCGCTGCTCCTGTTGCTGATGATCGCCTGCCAGTAGTCCTTCAGATGCTGTGCGTCGGGAAATTCCCCGCCGACACCGACTATGGCGACGGATTTTCCATAAGACATCCTCAAGCGGCTCCAATCAGACGGTTGCGCTGAAAGGTGGCGTTCAGGGAAGCGTCAATGACGCATTCGTACTGTTCGCAGCGTGCCACCAGCGTCCCCTTTTCCGGGTCCACAAAATCGATATTCGCAATCGCCTTGTGGTTGTTCTGCTCAAGGATTTCCACCCGGATTTCGACACCCGTCGCCGGGAATCGTTCCTGGTACTGGCGATACCGATCGACAAAGACCGGCAGGGATCCCGCTTTGTACATCTCGAAGCTCCAGAGAATCAGCAGCTGAAAGCTGCTGTCCAGCACCAGCGGGTCGGCAAACCAGCTGCTGCGCAGGGGCTGGGCGATCCAGCTCGCCGGAGGCGGAGCCGCAGCCGCCAGGGCGCTGATCCCCTCCGGCGCACACCCGGTAACCTCGCGAATCCCCTGAAAGTCCTTGCCATGGAAAAGCCGCTTTGACTGATAGATGGATGTCGCCTTATGGGGATAATCCGGCAGATCCAGGTCGATGGCCACGGCAGAACTGTCGCCATAGCGGCCGGCAAGGACAATCCGGGCCCGGGCGTGGGCCACCTGCCGTCCCTGGTCATCGGTACTGGACAACTCAACGGGCACGACGTGAAGCCCGTCGCTCTTGATGGCCTTGCCGGTCATGACCTGCACATGACACGGCTTATCGGTATCAAGGATGACCCCCTTGAGAACCCGCAGATCATTGAGCCCCTGAAATTTCAAACCCGGATTGTTATGGATGGCGGCGTGGGCCAACCATTCGATCATCATCGCCACCGGCAAAACGGCCCGACCGTCAATAACGTGGGACTGTAAAAAGGGATACTGCTCTATATCCAGTTCAAGATCAAAAGCCCTGGATACATAGAGATTCTGGTGTCCTTCCCCTTCGGACTCGGACGCTGCGTCCTGACGGGCACCACCGATCACCAGTTCAACGCCGGCATCGCGGCCACCGGCAAGTTCCTGCAGCAGATAATCAGCACCGGCCTTTAAATCGATAACCTCAATACCTTCGCGGGCGAACACCTTCTTCAGCGCCGGGGTCACCATGCCGCCATCCCAGGGGCCCCAGTTCAGGGAGAGAACCCGACAGTCAGGATGCTGCTGCCGGTACTGTTGTCCCAGTTTATTGAGAACTTCATTGGCGACGGCATAATCCACCTGGCCGACACGGCCGAAACGCCCTGTAGACGATGAAAACAGCACCAGAAACCGGAGGTCATCGGGATTGACAGCCGCCAGCAGATGGCGGCAACCGGACACCTTGGTGGCATAGACATCGGCAAACTGCTCAGGGGTCTTGTCAACGATCAGCTTGTCCGCCAGCACCCCGGCGCCATGGATCAGGCCCCTGACCGGGCCCTGCTCTTCTTCCAGGTCAGCAATCAGTTGCCGGACAGCGTCCTCGTCCCGCACATCAACACTGTAGTAGCGCGGCGTTGCCCCGGCCTTGAGAATCATATCAAGGGTATGGCGAATCTCCCGGGCGGCGATGATGGCCTCCGTCTGACGTTGCAGTTCACGCGGTGACGGAGGGGTATCGGCACGCTGCAGCAGTGCCTTTTTAATCGCCGCCTCATCGGCAAGAGAGCGCAACCAGTCCGGTTCATCCTCGGGCAGGGGGCTGCGTCCCAGCAGGGCCAGGGTCGGTTGACAGGAGCGTGCCAGGGCTATAGCCACGGCAGCGGTTACCCCCCGGGCACCGCCGCTGATAACCACCAGATCCCCCGTTTGCAGGGGCAGTTCAGCCGCCGGCGCCGTCAAGGGCGCGTCAGCCAGCTCCAGGGTCTGCAGTCCGGTAGAGGTGATTCCGACCTCCCGCGGGGCCGCGGTAAAGATCTCATCGACTATCAGCCGGGCGGTCGCGGCCACCTCCATGCCCATGGCCAGATCGAGGGCTTTGCAATGGATTGCCGGCCATTCGAGGGCGGCGGTTTTACTCAGACCGGCCAACCCGCCCGAGAGCGGATCCTGAACCGGGTTGCGCCCCGGCAGTCCGAAGCAGCCATTCAGGCGGGAAACCGTCGTCATGAAAGCGCCACCCTTATCAGCGGCAGCCTGCAGCGGCGCCGCCACCGTCTTGAGGAGCCTGAAGCTTTGCAGGATGAAGGACGCGTCGGTCCCCTTGAGGGGAGCGATCACCACCAGCCCGGACAGGGTGTCCGGCAGGGTGAGAGAATCCAGTTCAGTCAGATCGATCTTTTTCGGAAGCAAGCCTTTAGCCGTAAACTCCGTGCACAGGGCGTCAACCAGTTCTGAACCGTCGTCGGTCAACCAGACCTGCGCCCCGGCAGAGAACTGAAAGTCCATGGCAGCCCGCTGCCTGGGCAGGGGCACCAGTTTCAGTTCCTGTCGGGACACCCCGGTTGCAGCTGCTTCTGAAACGGAACCGTCCGCCTGTTCATGGGATTCTGATCCGGACACACTGGCCAGAAAATCGACAATCTGAATGATGGTCTGCAGGGTTCCCAGATGTTCCGGCTTGATCGCCGGCAGCTCCGGCAGACGCTCCTGCAGGGCGGAGAGGATCTCCACCCGCTTGATGGAATCGATGCCCAGATCAGTGTCCAGGCTCATGGACAGTTCCAGCATCTCCACCGGATACCCTGTCTTCTCGGCGATAACCTCCAGCAACGCTGTCGTCACCT
>CALFFB010000268.1 GCA_937958075.1 uncultured Geobacteraceae bacterium
TTGAACCCAATGAACTGATTGAAGCGGTCACCCTGCGCGCTGATCGCATGCGTGCTCTGCGCAGCCTGATGGTGCGGGACAGCCTTACCGGGCTCTACAATCACACCACGACCACCGAGCTGATTGAAAACGCCATAGCCCGCGCCAGACGGCAGAATGAGCACTTGTGCCTGGCAATGATCGATCTCGACAAATTCAAGCTGGTCAACGACGAGTACGGTCATGTCATGGGCGATCGGGTGCTGGTGACCCTGGCCCGACTCTTCCGCCACCGCCTGCGGGGCAACGATATTGTCGGTCGTTACGGCGGGGAGGAATTCGCCATTCTGCTGGCAGAAACCGATCAGGAAGCGGCGCAGGATCTCATGGACAAGCTGCGCGAAGACTTCTCCCGTATCCGCTTCGGCGGCGATGAGAGCACCTTTTGCTGCACCTTCAGTGCCGGAATCAGCGGTTTTCCCGATTGTGAAGATGGCGAAAACCTGCGGATCGTCGCTGACAACGCCCTTTACGCCGCCAAAAAAGCCGGCCGCAACCGCATCGTCATCGGTCGCTCCGTATGAATGATCTCAGTGTTGATGACATCCTGGCCCTCCGCCGGCAGACAGCCAGAGACATCGTCGATGTCAATGAGAAAGAGGTCAAGCTGGTGATCTTTACCCTGGCCGGGCAATCTTTTGCCCTCTACGGTCAGGCGATAAAAGAGATCCTTGCCAGGGAAGAACCCCTCTACTTCGTGCCGGGCATGCCCGCCTCGGTGCTCGGAGTTGTCAACCTGCGCGGCGACATCGAATCGGTGATCACCCTCAATGCCCTGCTGCAACTGCCGCAGAGTCAAGCCACGGCTCCCGGTCCATTGCTGCTTGGTCAGAGCAGCTGCCTGCGCTCGGCAATCCGCGTCGATGAACTCATCGACGTTGTCGATGTGCCGCAAAGCCAACTGCATCAACCGCCTGATTCACTGCCCGAATCACTGCGCCCCTACGCCTGCGCCCTCTGTGAATTCAACCAGCAGCCGGTCACGGTTCTCGATCTCGAACGGGTGTTTGCCGCCTATCTCCAGGGGCTGGGATGACCGGGGGCACACTGCAGGGCCGGCAGCTGCGCCTCGTTCTGCTGGCACATGGGCAACAGTGCCTGGCTTTGGAATCCCGGCTGGTGGCCGGGTGTCATCGCCTGACCGGCCACCAGCCCCCTGAGGCACAGACGATCTGCCTTGACCGCTTGCTGAACCTCCCTGACAGCGCCAGCGCCGGACAACAGCTGCTCCTCGAACTGAAACAGGGCGGCACGACGGTCTTCGGCCTCTGGTCGGGAAGCGCCGACCTGATCGAGGTTGCGGCAGCAGCCATCCACCCCCTGCCACCGGTGCTGTCGGCACGCAAGCACTGGCCGGCCCTTACCGCCCTGCTCCTCATGAACGACCAGGGGATCATTCCCCTGTTTGATGTGGAAAAAATAGCGTAGCCATTCCCCTGGTCATTACCTGTCCAGCCCCAGCTTACAGCGGTCAACAACGCAAACAGGGCCCGCTGAAAGGATCAGCAGGCCCCGTTGCTCTTCGACAAAAACAGGTTCGGCTACCAGTTTTCCGCCAGCAGCTCGAAATGATCCTGCGGGTGGATACAGGCCGGGCACTCTTTCGGAGCGACGGCGCCAACATGCAGGTAACCGCAGTTCTGGCAGCGCCAGACAACGGACTGATCTTTCTTGAAGACCGTCCCCTTTTCCAGATTGGCAAGCAGGGCGCGGAAGCGCTTTTCATGCTGTTTTTCGGAAACAGCAACAGCCCGGAACGCCTTGGCGATCTCGGTAAAGCCTTCCTTGTCGGCGACCTCGGCAAAAGCCGGATAGAGGTCGCTGTGTTCCTCATGTTCACCGGTTGCCGCTTCGAGGAGATTCTCGGCCGTCGTCCCCATTTTACCCGCCGGATACATGGCCGTGATTTCCAGGTCGCCCCCTTCAAGAAACTTGAAGAAGCGCTTGGCGTGCTCTTTCTCGTGGTTGGCGGTTTCTTCAA
>CALFFB010000269.1 GCA_937958075.1 uncultured Geobacteraceae bacterium
CCCTGTACGGCCTGGCGCAGGACATCATCCGCCGGTTTGAAGGCATCAAGGATGCTCATATTCTTGCCCGCCAGCCCGAGCAACCGGTCGTTGGGCACCACCACCAGGGAATCAACCACATCGCGCAGCTCGCTGATACCGTCTTCAGCCCGCTGCATCCGCTGCTTGCCCTCACGGGTGAAGGGCTTGGTCACCACGCCGACAGTCAGGGCTCCCGCCTCCTTGGCCGCTGCGGCAATAATCGGCGCGGCCCCGGTACCGGTACCACCGCCCATGCCGGCTGCGACAAACACCATGTCGGCGCCGGCGAACAGCTCCACTAACCGCTGGGCATCTTCTTCGGCGGCCTTGCGTCCGACTTCCGGATTGGCGCCGGCTCCCAGCCCCTTGGTCAGGCTGCCACCCAGCTGGATCTTCATTGGCGCCTCGTTGCGTCGCAACGCCTGGGCGTCGGTATTGGCGACCAGAAAATCGACTCCTTCGACATGACAGCGAATCATGGTATTCACCGCATTACCGCCACCACCGCCAACGCCGATAACCTTGATTTTTGCGGCCTGATCCATAGCCTCTTCAAACTGAAACATGACTCCCTCTTGACTCGGCATAATGCCTCCCTTTGCATGCTGCGCCTGACGTTTTCTCCGCGAACACCTCAGACTGATTATGTCAAATTGCGGCTAACTTAGCAAAATACTGTCTATTTAACAAGTAATTATATATTAATTATTTATCAGAAAAAATCACTGAACATCTCTTTCATGCGCCGTGCAACGCGCTCAAAAGTTTTATCCTCACCCACCTTGAATTTCTGCACCTGGCTGTTCATGCTGCCGTACTTCACCAGTCCGACGCCTGATGCGTAAATAGGTGAATTTACGACATCTACCAGTCCACCGATGTCTGTCGGAGTGCCGCGCCGCACGGGCAGGTTGAAGATCTGCTCCGCCAGCTCCGGCATGCCGGGCAGGATCGAGGTGCCGCCGGTAATGACGATGCCGGAGGCGATGAGTTCGTCGTAACCACTTTTAATGATTTCCCGGTTGATCAACGAAAACATCTCCTCCACCCGTGGTTCAAGAATCTCCGCCAACAGCTGCCGCGACAGAATCCGCGGCTCACGCCCGCCGACGGACGGCACTTCGATGGTTTCGTCCTTGCCGACCATGGAGGTCAGACAGCAGCCATAGGCCTGCTTGATCTTTTCCGCTTCCGCCATGGGCGTGCGCAGCCCGACGGCGATATCGTTGGTCAGATGGTTACCGCCGATGGACAGCACCGAGGTATGTTTGATGGCCCCTTCCGAGTAGATAGCAACATCCGCCGTACCGCCGCCGATATCGACCAGGGCCACGCCCAACTCCCGTTCGTCGGCCGACAGCACCGCCTCGCTGCTGGCCAGCTGTTCCAGCACAATGTCCGCGACATCGACTCCGGCCCGATTGCAGCTTTTGATAATATTCTGGGCGCTGGCCACGGCGCCGGTGACAATGTGCACCTTGGCTTCCAGCCGCACACCACTCATGCCCAGGGGTTCACGGATGCCATCCTGATCGTCGATGATGAACTCCTGGGGCAGGATGTGCAGCACCTCCCGATCCATGGGGATAGCGATGGCCTTGGCCGCGTCGATGACCCGCTGCAGATCTTCGCTGGTCACTTCGCGATTCTTGATGGCGATGACGCCCTGCGAGTTCATGCCGCGTATATGGCCACCGGCAATGCCGGCAAACACCGACTTGATCTCGCAACCTGCCATCAGTTCCGCTTCACGAATGGCCTTGCGGATGGCGGCGACGGTGCTTTCAATGTTGATGACGACCCCTTTGCGCATCCCCCGCGAGGGGCTGGTGCCGATGCCGACGATCTCCAGACCGTCCTCTGACAGATGCCCGACGATACAACAGATTTTTGTTGTACCGATGTCGAGCCCGACAATTAAATTATCTGTTTTTTTACTCATGACACCCCCTTGGTATCAGATTTTGGTCACTCCCGGTGACTGTTCAATACGCACAATGACTTTTTCGTCAACATTCAGATCGATGTAATCGAGCATGGCCATTTTCGGCTTAAGGTACCCATAAATTCGCTCCAGGCGGCTCAGCTTTCTGGCGTAATCCCCCTGCCCGAAGCGGATCCTTACCCCTTCCAGAGCATAGACGGACAGGCCGCCACCCGGTTCCAGGGACACTTCCGAAACCTGCCGGCCGGTAAAATATTCACGCCCCTCCAAAGCTTTGAGCAGGGCGATCACCTGCTTCATCCTGTCTTTTTCCCGGGCATCACCCGCCCCCAGACGCTCGGCGTTGAATCCGGTGACCACGGGATAATCCAGGCTGTCGCTGGCGGCCAGCACCTTGAAGACCTCACCTCCGGCGTCGACGTAGTACAGATAACCCAGATTGACAATAGCCACCGGCTCACGCTCTTCCACCCGGATCACCACCTGCCGCGGGAAGATGCGCTGTATCCGCGCCTGCCTGACCCAGGGATTTTCCTCGATCTTGCGTCCGATGAG
>CALFFB010000270.1 GCA_937958075.1 uncultured Geobacteraceae bacterium
CATGTCATCCTCCTTGTTTTGTTGCTACCAAAGGCCAAACCATATCCCGGTTCCATGCACCAGGGCAATAGGGAAAAACAGGCCCCCAGCGACGAGAAAGCCCCAGGCGCCTTCCTGAAAGCAGATGATCAGGTGGGTGAACCAGGACGCCCCGGCCCACAGAAAAATGATGGTTCCGATCAGATTGTCCATTGTGCCTCCTTATGCCGCTTTGCGGGACGGCTTTGATTGTTGGGTGCGGGCTGCTTTGTCTGCTGCTTCCTTGCTCTTGAAGCGCAGGTCACGGGGGAGCCGGTCGTCGTTGGCGTCGATGAGTCTGATGCAGTCAGTTGCCCGGCGGCTTTTTTCTTCGGGCAGTTGGTAGGTCTGGTCAGAGCCGTAGCCCTCTTCCTTCAGGATGGTGGCGCCCTCCAGTGCGGACAACAGGGCCGCCAGCTCGGTCGGGTTCAGGTCGCGGGTGATGATCAGCTTCTGATAGCTTATGGTGCCGATGGAAATTCTCATGTGGTCGCCTCCTTTTGTTTGACGATAACGTATTGTGAGCGAAGGTCTGTTGTGGGGCGGCAGGTGGTATCCCCCTTCAGGATGTCGCAGTATGTGGGCTCGGTGCATGGCCTGTGTATCCAGTCCATTGCCTCATGTGGTTCAGCATGGGGACAGTCCGCCTTGCCGCACAGGTGGGCATGTGAACAGATCGTCAGGGTCATTGCTCCCCCCTGATGACAGCAGCACGGTCAATGCCGTAGTCTGTTTTGCTGTAGTGGTCAAGATTTGCGTCGATGGCGTCCGGCAGTGCCTGCAGACAGGATGCGGCAACAGCGGCAGCCAGCAGGATCAGGATGGTGTTTTTTATCATGATGGTTTCTCCTTGCAGCCATGATGGATGACGGATCAGGCGAAGAAGGCTTCGCCGTTGCTGGCTCTGCCGATCATTTGCATGTCGCCGAAGGTTTCCCGGAACCAGGCCGGTATCCCCTTGATTGCGGCCAGGGTGCGCAGGTCGGTGATGGGGTCCGGTTGGACGTAGCCGCCGCAGTGATGACACTGACTCTCGTTGTCGCTGTCCGGGGTGTCCGACCAGGATTCTCCGCAGCATGAGAAGTCTCGGTGTTGCAACGGGTTTGGAACAAGCCACAGGGCGATGACGTCGCAGTATTCGGAGATGCCTGCCTGCCAGTGCTCTGATTTGGCGACGACGTGATCCTCGTCGTCAAGCCATGCGTCAGCCTTGGTGAATCCATGCTCTGAGAGCAGGGATCGATAGTCCTCAAGGTAGTCCTCCCACTCCCATTGGGCCGCGTTTTCATCAAACTCGCCGGTTTCTTCGTCATATCCGAATGAAACGTGTTGATAGCAAACAACTTCCGCGTTGCGTGGTGTTGATACGGATCGTCCCATGATATCCTCCTATTCGATGGTGTAGGCGTGAAGCTGGTGATCTTCGCGGATGATCTGGTGCCCTTTGAGCCGGATGATGCCCAGCATGGCCAGCAGCTGCGTTTCTGTTGACAGGACAACAAGATTGCCGGTGATCATAGCCCCAGGGGGGCTGAGCTCTGCGAGCAGTTGCTGTGCCTGGTCACCGTAAAAGTAGGCATAGACTGAATTGCCGATATAAGCCACGTAACCTCCTTGCCCCGACCGAAGCCGGGGCGATGATGATAGTGATTAGTACAGGGGCGCCACCTCTCCGAAGGGGGGATCATTAAAGCCCTTCTCGGTTGCTACCCAGAGCACGGGATATTCAGGAGCGACGGGGAAACGGTTGCACCACAGGTCGGTGAAATAAAGCATACAGGTCACCGGCTCGTTTTGTTTCTCGACCCACTGAAACGGGGGTCTGAAGTCCGTCCCGCCTCCGCCGATGTTCTGCAGCTTGATCGGGCGCTGGTCTGCTGTAAACGTGTCGACATGGTGCACCTGAGAATCGCAGTAGATGACCTTGACCTCAGCGTTGAAGCTGTCGAGGATCGCATTGATTTCGGCTTGAAACTGCGCCAGGTCGTCATCTGCCAGTGAACCGGATGTGTCGATGGTGATGATGATAGGCTGCAGCTCTACGCCGTCGCGGCTCGGTAGATACAGATCGTCGCCGATGAATCGGCGGTTTGGCTTGCTCCATGTGTATGCGTCTTGCTTGACGCGCTGCATGAAGCTGTGAAGGATGTCGCGCCAGTCGAGCTTTGGCTTGACAACTTCTTCGACCATGCGGGCGATGGCGCCGGGGAGCTTGCCCTGTGCCTTGGCGGCAGCAGCGGCCTGCTGTACGGTGACGCGCCATTCGGCGGCTTGCCGTTGCATCTCGGCTTCGGTCAGGCCGTTGCCCTTGTCGTCGGTGGGGTCCTCGAAGCCACCGCAACCGCCGGGGTCATTACCTTCTTCTGAGCCGTTGCCGTTGCCGTTGCCTTGTCCTTGGCCGTTGTCCTGGTCGGTTGGCAGCTTGTTGTAGATTTGCTCAGCGGAGAGGCCAGCATAAGCAGGATCAGCAAGGGCGCAGTCGAGCATGTCAAATCCGCACTCCTTGAGCAGCAGGTTGATGGCGTGGTCACCGGCGATGTTCCATTTTTTCGCGTCCCGGCCACCTCGGCGCAGGTGATGCAGATTGCTGATGTGCATCACCTCATGAGCCAGGACAAAGGCCACCTGCCCGGCGGTCATGTCGGCGAAAAAGGCCGGGTTGTAGCGGATGCTTGTGCCGTCGGTGCAGGCCGTGGGGATGCTGTCGTCTTCGATCAGCGGCAGGCGCAGGATCAGGGAACCAAAGAACGGGGCGTCCAGGATCAGTTTGGTGACGGCTTTTTGCAGTGTCGTGGTCATGTCGTCCTCCTTAGAAAAAACCAGCCATTTGCTTGACGATGTCATCAGCAGCAGCGGCAACTTCGGAACGGGCCTGCTTGCTTTCCTTCAGCGTATCGGTCCCGGTGATGAGGACCTTCTTTTTGATGGCGTCAGCGGCAGCGTTGAGCTTGGGGTCATTGCCGACGTTCAGGGCCGGGATCAGGTCAGCCAGCTCGGCGGCATTGCTGAGCAGGCTGTCATAGATTCGCGGCTTGTCTTTGCTGCAGACGGCGCTGATGTTGCCGATGATGTCAGCAACACGTTGTGCCAATTCTTTGTTTGCGGCCTTCATGGCGTCAACCTCGCGCTTCTGAACTTCAGCGGCCAGGATCGCTTTCTCAGCCTCGCCGATGCCGTCCATCCGGAAGTCACCAGCGACAGGGACCGGGGAGTAGCTGACCTCAAAGCGGAAGCGTTCGCGCAGGGTCGCGGGGTCAGGGTAGTCGGCGGCGTTGAACAGGCCATTGAGCTTGGCTTTCGCATTGCTCAGGCGCTTTGCGTAGTCGTTGATGAAGGCGTCGACCAGGCGGTCAAATTCGGCTGAGAACTCACGCATTTTCTCGGCGTAGCTCATGAACATGGACGATGGCAGGATGCGCTGACCACCGTCGAGCCACGGCAGGGTACGCTTGTAGTGCCAGTGGTGGCGGGCCTGGTTGATCAGGTCACTAATCGGCTGATAGTCCTCCTTGGAGTACAGGGACTTGACGACACGACCGTGCTGTTTGTCGACGCCGTGAGATGCGGACAGGTCCGACGTGGCTTGCTTGTCGGTGACTCTCAATTTCGGTTGACCGATTGACAGGTACACGAGCATTGATTTCTGGGATAATGTGGCCATGTTTTCCTCCGTTGTTGGGGGTTGGTTGTTTGATCGCTTGATACTGCCTATCATCCACCGTGGATGACAGACAGCGGCAAGGGATCAACTCAGCAGATCTCCGTGCTTGATGACCCACTGCGTAAACTCAGGGGCGTTGTGGATGCTCTCGTTGATGCGGACCAGGTCGCGAAGCCAGACAACCTGAAACTCAACCGGCAGCTTCGACATCAGGGCAAAGGCGCGGCTTGCGTTGTCGACCGTGGTTTTCCTGCTCATGGCTCCGGCGATTGCGTACATGACCGAGACGTTTTGCGGACAGGTGAAGCCGTCAGGGTCCATCATGGCGGCGTCCAGGTTCGGCAGGTCCCGGTATATCCGCAGAAAGGCGGTGAACTCGGCAGCAGCGCCGTCGCCCAGGGTACCGCTGAAAAAGGCAAGCTCTGTTGACGGAGACAGTTCGCCGACAAAATCGGAGACGGTGGCCCAAGTGCGGGGGCAGGGAAACGAGTTGCCAGCAGCTTTAGGGTCAAAGCTGTGCAGCAGATCAGGGCGCAGACGGACAAAGCCAACAACCTCCGGCTTGATGCCGTTGTCGACAGCCCACTTGCACCAGTCATCCAGGTCAACGGCAAGCTCCAGATGGGTAGCAAAGCGGGAGCCAAGAGCCTTGGACAGCTTACGGCTGAAGGTCCCGTCAGTCACCCGGTTGCCAGCTGCTACGATGCTCCATCCGTCTGGCAGCTGGTAGTCACCAAGGCGCCGATCAAGGACCAGCTGCAGTAGGGCGTTCTGGACACCTTCGGTGGCGTTGCTCAGCTCGTCCAGGAATAGGACGCCAGAGCCTGCAGACGGCAGCCAGGCGGGGACGTTCCAGCAGGTCTTGCCGTCCTTGACAGACGGAACGCCCATCAGATCGACCGGATCGAGCAGAGCGGCCCGGATGTCGATCACAGGCAGGTCAAGGGACTCGCTGACTTGCTGGATGATGGATGA
>CALFFB010000271.1 GCA_937958075.1 uncultured Geobacteraceae bacterium
CTACAGGTGGCGTGGCATTGCGCGGCGTGATATTCCACACCGATATATCCTCAAAACCGGAGGTTTCCAGCGTATTAAAGTTGTCCGCACTTATAAACCTCTGCCACGCTTCAGCCGCCCCCGGCGCGCCATCTTCCACGGCATAGGACAGGGTGGCGGTGGCAATGCCCCAGATATTACTATGGGCCTCCTGCAGAATTGAGGTTCCATTAACCTCAAGAGCCGTGCCGCAAACTTCAGGGTTCGGGGAATCGTGGGTCCCCTGCCACACCTGCCCCCAGGTGTCGTACCAGGTGGTCGCATCAAAATCCAGGACATCGGTGACCTTCAGGTAAAACCAACCGGCACGGGTATAACAATAATTCTCGGCACCACCGCCACCGAACAGCCCGACAATCGCCTGGTACAGATGGTCCCGTGTCCCGATCAGCTGTGTCATGTCCGGCAACGCTTCGATGTCACTGAGCATCCCCAGGGTCTGCATCCAGAAGTGTTGCTGAAAGATCGACATGGTGCCGCTTTGCCAATCGCTGTACAACTTCCAGAAGAAATAGCCAAGGCCGTTCATCCCCTCCTGTGAGCGCACGGCGTCATAATGATCGATAATATTCCCTAACCAGGTTGTCATGTCCGCAGTGAACGAATCCTGCGGCGCAAGGCCCGTCAGCTGTCCAATCGTTCTCTGGACCCAGGCCACCCCTCTCGTCTCCCCGGCAGGAACTCTATCAGCCCCCTGGCCTTGTCCATTTGATGTGAGCAACCAAGGCAATAGAGCGTTGTATTGCATGCTTTCCAGGTAATAATAATCACCGGTAATCAGATACGGCAGGTATCCGGCGGACGGATGATGGGCTATTTCCCACTTTAGAGCCCCGGCCTCTACCGTTGTGCCACCACTGCCGTTCGGTCCGTTTATTGTCCAGGTCGGCCACTCTGAGATCAGAAGGGGCGCATGGGTCGCCGGGTCGCTCCAAACGATGCCATAGGAATTGATGCTTTCCGCATTGGCGATTACAGCCCGGTACGCCCGTGGGTCCGCATTGGAGTTGATATACAGGGCATCCCAATTCGGCAGCAGGCCGATCTGATCCTGGTGCCCGGCACTACCCATACTCTGTGTCCAGTTCCCTTTCTCCATCGGTTTATACGCCTGGTATTGACTGTTCAGGCGCGCATCGCTCGGCCCCTCCTTCCAGTAATTCGGCACCAGCTTCGTATCGCGCAAATAACGGGTATCGTAGACCACCGTCAGCTGCGGGTCGCTGATCCCGATCCATCCTTGTGCCGACCAACGGGTATGCGCGTAATGGGTCAGGTCAAGGCCGCCGTGGTCATAAACCGTACTGCCGCCGACCCTCACCACCGGGCTGTAAATTTTCGTCTCATCCAGGCCCGTGTCGTTCAGGACGCCGTTCTCCACAACCGTCCGCACCCGCACCCGTCCATCCTTGTAAAGACGCACATAGAACCACACCGACAGGACCGGGTCGGCCCCGACATCGGCCTGATAATGGGCCTCGATCAGCTCCGGCCCCTGCAGCCAGATTCGCTGCGGGTCGCCCAACAGATCAGCCAGGCTGACCGTGCCGTAAGCCCCTAGGGCCACTGTCGCCGTCGGCGCTGCCGCGACAATATCCGCCTCAGTCAGAGCGGTACCGGTGGGGGCATCACCGCCATTCAGAACAGAAACGGTCGTGGGCTGCCCGGCCACGGAAGGATAAACGCCGGAGAAGATGGCATGTTTGACACTGTTATCCGACCAGCGCCGCTTGACCTCCACCTGATATGTGTCTAGATCAAGCGTTGGTGTGTCCGGCACGTCCCCCTTTTTGAAACCGACCGCCGTGGTAAAGGGCACGTCACCGGTTATCGCTGAGGTCAGATCAAAGGTGGTCACAGCAGAGGGGAAAGAGACGGAATGTTTGTACAGCCAGATGTCGTCTGACCACCAACCGATAAAGGCGATAACTCCGTGATCAGGAATAGGGAAGGCTATAGATGCCCCTGAGTTCCAACTGGGAACAAAGCCATCGAAAAGGTTAGGCAGTCCATAAGAGGGAACGGTTTGATCGTCTGTTGTCGTCTGAGATAAAGGCGTCCAGGTATCGGTCGCCACATCATATTCATAGTATTGTGGATTGTCTTTCGAGCGGTTCCAATGGATCACCTTACCGGTTCCGTTGGGATCGGCGACAAAAACACCCCCATCACCACCGGACCCCAGTCCCACCGGCGCATCATTTAACATCGTCAGAGTATCGTCCCGATCCAACCGGTACATGGCATAGGGATCACCACTGCCGCCACCAAACAGATAAACGTCAAGCCCCGGAACATATTCACCAAATTCATGAATGCCGATTGGTCTGGCAACCTGCGCGTCGGTAGCGAGATACCTCCATGTTTCTGATGATTTCTCCCAGAGCCGCACCCCATAGCGGTCTGCATAAACAAGCCCCCGTCCAGGCCACCAGTCAAAACCACCTGGGGAATATGTCCCGCCATCAAGGATAGTGCTAAAAGCCCCAGGCTGCCAATCCTGGAGCGCCCCTACCCAACGGTATATTTGTGCCTTGGTATGCGGTCTGAAGTAAAAATCATCACTTTCATGGTCAATCGTGTTGTGCTCGTATCCATGCCCCTGAACGATTCCCTGCTGATCTGGGTGCATAGGGTGTTCCGCCCAAGTGTTCGTTTCAGCATCATAAACAATATAGTGATAATACTCGTTCCCATGCTGTGCACCGATCCACAATAATTGCTGACGCGCAATAGACCAGCTCCCTTCACGCCCCCACTGCAAAATATTCGCACCGTCCCATCGTGCGACATCCATCAACCCTTCTGATGGAATTTTCACAGTTTGTCCGGGGAGCAAGGAGGCAGCAGCATCCGATAAAACGGATGTGATTACCGGAATCTCACCCTCTTCGTCAATTGGTGGAGTCGTGTCAGGTGGAGTCGTGTCAGGTGGAGTCGTGTCAGGTGGAGTCGTGTCAGGTGGCGATGCCTCCGAAGGTGGTTCTTCCTGCCACCCACTTCCGCCGTTGCCGCACGCAAATAATGCAATAAGCAGCAATGATGCAAATAGCATAAACACTGCTCTTCTAATACTCATATCGCTCCTTGTCATCAGCGCCTTGCAACTGTAATCAAAACTTTGAAGCCGGAGAACACCAGATATAACAAGCTTTTCACGCGCCAGGGATTATATTTAATACTGTCAGCAAAGGCTCTGCATGCTATCAACGGACTGGCCCGATAAAAATGTCCATATCCGTGAGAGAACCTCATTTGCGCAAAATGTCTACGCATTTTTTTATCATCTATACGAGTACCATCCGGCCCGACCAAGCCGAACTGATCTACAGCACTTTTAACGACCTCGAAAAAGTAATCCCTCTCGGCAAACGTTGAAGTGATGCTGGTGCCGTGCTTGCGGTAAAAAGCATGAACTTGCCTAAACCTTGCAAAGGGCGTCACTCTTGAAGCCCTGACCCAAAAGTCGTAATCCTCACCGCGCGGTAGATTTTCCCTAAATCCACCCAACTCATCATAAAGCGATCTTCTCACAACAGCCGTTATAATTGACACAAGGGAATCGAAGAGGATCAGATGGTACACATAGCCGAAAATGTCAAAACGACAACCAACCTCATCACTAGATTCTGCTTCCAGATCAATCTCCGGAAATGATCCGTCCCTGAACTTGTAAAAACGTTCAAACCTTGAAAAAACTGCTGAAAAACCTTTGTTATTTTCCAAGAAGGAAACAGAACGTTCCAGGTGACTATTGACCCACAA